>NZ_JAAAHR010000091.1:0-35538 GCF_009908215.1 Nonomuraea sp. K271
GTCCGGGGCCGGGCCTGGAGGGTTTGGGTGCACTGGCCAGCTGGGCGAGTGCGGGACGCAGGTTCCGAAACCCACGACCCCGCCCGGTCACGCTCAGGACGCGGGGCAGGAGACGTCGCGTTGGGGCATCCGGCCGTCGACCAGGTAGCTCGTGGCGACGTTCCACGCGCAGGCGTTGCCGCCGAGGAGGTAGGCGCCGTGGCCTGCGGCGTCGACGCTCACCAGGCGGGCGCGGTCGCCGAGCTTCTCGCGGAACATCTCACCGCCGCGGTGCGGGGTGGGGACGTCCCGCTCGTTCTGGACGAGCAGGATGTTGGCCGGCCCCTCGTCGGTCAGCTTGACCGGGGGCTCGGCCGGCTCGTGCGGCCAGTAGGCGCACGGGGTGATGTTCGCGGCGGCGGCGCCGTACAGCGGGTACCGCTTGCGGTCCTGGGCCACGGCGCGGCGATACGTGTTCACGTCCTCGGGCCAGTTGACGTCGTTGCAGGTCACGGCCAGGAACACGGTCCAGGAGTTGTCGTAGGACGACAGGTCGGGCTGGTCGTCGGGCGGGTTGCCGCCGGTGAGCAGGGTCTGCCAGAGCTGCGCCGCCGAGGTGTACAGCGTCTTGTTGTAGAGGATCGCGAACATGGAGTTCCGGAAGAGAGCGCCGTCGAGGCCCGGCACCGGCTGCTTGTCGAGGCGTTCGGCGATCTTGAAGTACGTGGCGCGCACCTCCTGCGGCTTACGGCCCAGGCCGTAGCTGCCGTGCCGCTGCGCCGCCCACTTGGCGAAGTCCGGGAAGGTCTGCTCCATGCCCAGGGCGTAGCGGCGGAGGCCGTCGGGGTCGAGGTGGGTGTCGCCGATGTTGCTGTCGAACACGACCCGATCGGACCGCTCGGGGAACATCGACGCGTAGGCGGCGCCCAGCGCCGTACCGTAGGAGAACCCGAGGAAACTGGCCTTCCGCTCGCCGAGCGCGGCGCGGATCCGGTCCAGGTCGCGAGCGGTGTTCGCGGTCGTCAGGTGGCGCAGGCGGTCGTCACGGTCCTTCTTCGCGCACTGCTCCGCCACCCCCTTGACGACCTTCGCCTGCTTGAGGACCGCCGCGTCGTCGACCGCGTACGGCGGCAGGTTCCCGACGTACGGTCCCTTGCCGGTGAATCCGCAGCTCACGGGTGCCGAATGCCCGATGCCTCTGGTGTCCATGCCGATCACGTCGTAGCTGTCGGTCACGCTCACCGGCATCCCCCGGGCCACCAGGAACCCGGGGAACGCCAGCCCGGACCCGCCGGGGCCACCCGGGTTGAGCAGCAGGATGCCGCGCCGCTTGGCCGGTTTTTTGCTGGCCAGCCGGGAGATCATGATTTTGATCTCGCCGCTCGCCGGATCGGCGTAGTCCAGCGGCACCGGCACGGTGGCACAGTCCAGCTTGGACGGCGCGGCCGCGGTCACGACGTCCTTGGGACACTCGCCCCACGACACCTCTGCGGCGGACTCGGCCGCGGTGGGTGCTGCGGCCGATGTGCCGGCGATGCCGATCACTGACATCACCGCCATCGCCGCCAGTTTTCGTGGCATGCTGCGCTGTCTGATCACGTAGCTCCTCCTCGGGCGGCTTGTGACAGCGAGCTAACAGCGTGCCCTTGGGGCACGGTCAAGCAGTGCCCCGCATCCGGTCGCAAAGTGGTTCGGGCAGCCCACCGCCATGTGGGCGTCGTTTTGACCGTGCCCCATGGGCATGGTGTGAACTTGCAGTCAAGGACGCGTGAGGCGTCGGCGAGGGAGGTGGAGACATGGCGTGGAGCACTCGGCAACTGGCCAAACTCACGGACTCGACGGTGAAGGCCATCCGGCACTACCACGAGATCGGGCTGCTGGACGAGCCCGAGCGCGCGGCCAACGGCTACAAGCAGTACAAGGTCGCGCACCTGATCCGGATGTTACAGATCAAGCGGCTGCGTGATCTGGGGGTGTCGCTGTCGCAGATCGCGGCGATGGAGCGGGCCGACGAGGATCCGGACGAGGCGATCCGGCTGCTGGACGCCGAGCTGGCGGCGACGATCGAACGCCTCAATCGGGTACGCGCGGAGCTGGCCGTCATCCTGCGCCACCGCGCGCCGATGCATGTGCCACCCATGCTCGCCCCCATTTCCCAAGACCTCTCCGACAGAGAGCAGTCCTTGCTCACCGTCTATTCGGCCGTCTTCAGCGAGGAGAGCATGGAGAAATTCCGCCAGATCATCGCCGAGGACGACGACATCCAGGCTGCGCTCGATGCCCTTCCCCCGGATGCCGACGATGCCGCGATCGCCCGGCTCGCCGAGCGGATGGCGCCGATGGTCCGCAGGTCGCGGGAGAAGCACCCGTGGCTGAACGACCTGATGGCGGATTCGCCACTGGGGGTGGAGCTGGCAGGGAACACGCTGGCGCACGCGGTGGTGGAGTTCTACAGCCCCGCTCAGATCCGCGTCATGCAGCGCGTGAACGCCATCCTCGAGAAGGAGACAGCCGCAGATGACGACCAGACCCCGCCAAAGCCTCACGCGCAAGCGTGAACGAAGAACGACGACCAGAGCCTGACATGTTCAAGGAGCGGCGCAGAAGCCGGGCCATGCGACGAGTTCAGCCGGGAGACGGCCGCCCACTCAAGCGTTTTCGCTGGTGGCAGCCGCTTACCCGCGCTTTGTTCTACCTTCCGCTGCGGACCGCCGACGGCCGTCAGGTGGTTTACGCCGTCGACGTCAGCCATGTGGGGCGGTTCTTCTCCGAGGACGGCAAAGGCAAAGCCCACCTGTATCTCGACGGCAGGCATCACGCCGAGTCCAGGCTCCCCGCTGTCTTTCCCGTCCAGGACGGCGCGATCGAAGTGGCGGGGACCGCCCTCGGCCTCAAGCGCTGCCACTACGTCACCGCGACTCCGCTGAGTGCCTCGCCGAGCGCGGTCTACGCTGGTCTTGCTTGGTGCGTCGTCGACCATCTCCACTGCCTCCACCCCGGGTGGAGCCCGCGGCCCTTGCCCCACATCCCGGTCCCAGCAGCGCGAGGCGGTGCCACGGCGACCCTCAACTCTGGCGCGGCCCGCGGCGGGAGATCATCCGGTCCGCGAGGACGGTCGGCACGACGGCCGCAGCCAGGCCGGCGCCGATCCACGTGACGGAGGTGATGCCCGCGCCGGCGTTGAGCGCCACCCCGGCGAGCGCCGGGACGAGGCTGATGCCGAGTTGGAACGCGGAGACGGTGGTGGCCCCGGCAAGCGTCGGCGCGTCTGACGCGATGGCGAACACCCGCGCGTAGATGGCAGGGTTGAGTACGAAACCGGCGATCCCGAGCAGCAGGACGAGGGGTACGACGGCAGGCGCGTGCCGCGCGAGGAGCGCGAGCAGGACGGAGCCGGCCAGAATCCCGATCGCCCCGATGAGCAGTGCGCGAGTGGGCCACCGATCGGCGATCCGGCCTCCGATGGACAGACCGGTGAAGGCGCCCACGCCGAACAGCGCGAGCACTGCGGGGACCCACACGCCGGGAATGCCGGTGACCTCGGTCAGGAACGCCGCGAGGTAGTTGAACGAGATCATGTAGGCGGCCGTGCTCAGGACGGTGGCGGCGTAGACCACCCACAACTGCGGTTGCCGCATGGTGCGAATCTCGCGTCTGACGCTGGGCTCCTTGGCCGCGGTCGTCGCGGGCAACGTCAGGAGAGTTAGTACGGCCCCGGCCGCGGTGAGGGCCACCACGCCCCAGAATCCGCCCCGCCAACCCGTGAAGTAGCTGAGCGACGCGCCCGCCGGGCCACCGGCGATCATCGCGAGGCTGAGCCCGCTGACGACGACCCCCGAGGCACGTGCGGTGCGGTCCGGCGTGACGAGGCCGATCGCGGTGACGGCCGCCACCGCCCAGAACCCCGCGTAGGCGAGGCCGCAGAGGAGGCGGGTGGCGAGCAGCACCGGGTAACTGTCGGTGAGCAGGCCGATCGCCACGGAGCCGGCGAAGACGGCCTGGGTGCCCACCAGCGTGGTCCGTCGGGGCCAGCGCAGCGTCATGACGGCCAGGGGCGGACCGCCGACGACGACGCCCACGGCGAACGCGGAGATCAGCGCGCCGGCCGACGGCAGCGTGATGCGGAGGTTGTCCGCGACGGCCGGCAGGACCCCCGCGATCAGGAATTCCGCGCTGCCCATCGCGAAGAGGCTGAAGGCGAGCAGGTAGACGCCGAGCGGCAGCCTCCCTCGGGTGGCAGCACCCCGCCGCCGTGCCGTGTCCACGCTCATCGAGCGTCGCCTCCTTTCCTCAGGGCCGAGGCCACCTGCTGCTCAAGGATGCGCTGGGGCGCCGCGCCGACCCACGAACCCGCGAGCCGGCCTCCGGCGTGGACGATGAAGGCGGGAACGGCCGTGACGCCGTGCCGGGTCGCCAACTCCGGCTGCTCGTCCAGATCGATCTTCACGATGTCCAGTTCGGCTGACCGCTCGGCGGCCAGCCGTTCCACGATGGGGGTGACCATCCGGCAGGGATGACACCAGGTGGTCCAGAACTGGAACAGAACGGGACGCTCCGATCGGAGGACACGTTCGGCGAACGTCTCCTCGGTCACGCTGTCCACCGGGTGCTGGGCGGTGCGCGCGGGTGGGCGACGTTGCCCGCCGCCCAGACGCCGGCGACAGTGGTCCGGCCGGAACGGTCGGTGGAGACCAGGCCGTCGCCGTCCTTGCCGCAGCCCAGCCGGGTGAGCAGGCCGTCGTGCGGGAGCATGCAAGGGAAGAGTAAGGCGGCGACGCGGGGGACGGCGCGGCCGTCGGTGAGTTCGATGCCGCGCAGCCGGTCGTTCTCGAAGACGAGACGCTCGATACCGCCCTCGACGATGTGCAGGCCGCGCGCCGCCAGCCGGTCCCGGTCCTCTGCCGTCAGGTCCAGCGTGTGGGGGAAGAAGACGACGTCGTCGCTCCACTGGCTCAGGAGCAGGGCCTGGTGAACGGCGCCCGGGTGGGTGCCGAGGACGGCCAGGAGCCGATCCCGTACCTCGTAGGCGTGGCAGTACGGGCAGTGCAGCACGTCCTTTTCCCACCGTTCGCGCACGCCGGGGAGGTCCGGCAGCTCGTCGCGCAGTCCGGTGGCGACCAGGATGCGGCGGGCCTTTGCGCGGCTCACCGGCGTCGACCACCACCACACCGCGGCGGGCCCGCCCGAGGATCAGGGCGGCGTTCAGGCCGGCCGCTCCGGCTTCGATCACCACCACGTCATGGACCGCCCGGTCGGCGGTGTGCTGCGTGTCCTTCGTGATCATGACGATCACCTCCGTGCCTGATGATGCGTTTCCCGGTGTGGAACCGACAACTAGCGTTGCCATTTCTGGGACGGAGGAGGTGCAATGAGGGCATGGACGGACAAACTTCGATCGCTGCCACGCTGGCCCAGGTGGGCTCCCGCCTCAGACGTGTCCGCACCCGGCACGGCGTGACGCTGTCGGCGCTGGCCGAGGCCACCGGCATCTCCAAGAGCACGCTGTCGAGGCTGGAGGCGGGTCAGCGCCGCCCGAGCCTGGAACTGCTGCTCCCGATAGCGCAAGCCCATGGGGTGCCGCTGGACGAGCTCGTCGGCGCGCCGGAGGTGGGCGACCCGAGGATCCGCTGCAGGCCCCGCGTCCGCAACGGCCGCACGGTGATCCCCCTGACCACCCAGCCCGGGCCCCTCCAGGCATGGAAGTCCATCATCCCGGCCGGGCAGAACCGGCCCGACCCGTGCACACATGAGGGCTACGAGTGGATGTACGTCCTGTCCGGGCGCGTACGGCTCATCGTGGCCGGTCACGACCTGGTCATGGGGCCGGGTGAGGCCGCGGAGTTCGACACCCGTCTGCCGCACTGGTTCGGCCCCGCCGGTGATTCCGCCGTGGAGGTCCTCAACCTGTTCGGCCGCCAGGGGGAGCGCATGCACATGCGGGCCAGGCCCCGCGCTCAGGAGGAGGCGTCGCCGTGAACGCCGCCGCCGGGACCATGCGGGCGCGGCTGTGGGTGGTCGTCCCTTCCCGTGGCGCCCCCGGTACGGCGGCGGCAAGGGGCGATCGAGCGCGGATTGACCGGTGCCCCGACCGGCGTGCGGTCACTCCCCGATCAGGCCGAGCCTGGCGTGCCCCTTGATCAGGTTGCGCGCGATCGTGCGCCGCTGGATCTCGTCCGTCTCCTCGAAGATGCGCAGCAGCCGCAGCTCCCGGTACCACCACTCGATCGGCAGCTCCTTCGTGTACCCCATGCCGCCGTGGATCTGCAGCACCCGGTCGACCACCTGGTTCGCCATCACGGCCCCGTTGAGCTTGGCCTCCCAGTACTAGTGGAACGATGAGCCGAGGTTAGCGTCACAATATTTGATACTTTGCGCGGTGATGGCTGTTGACCTGCGTCGGGGTGTGTGGCGCAGAAGTTCGAGCAGTTGATCTACAGGGTGGGCGGCCGGATCTGATGGCAGTACCTGCGATGACGTCGGAACAACGGGCGAAGGCCTCGGAGAAGGCGGCCGAGGCTCGCACGGCGCGTGCCGTGCTGTTGGCCGGGGGTGAAGTCCGGTACGACCAGCGTGGCGGAGGTGTTCGGCCGTAGCGGCGAGGAACTGGTGAAGAAGGCTCGGGTGGCGCAGGTCCTTCGCGCGGTTCCCGGTTATGGGCCGGCGCGGGTCGCGGCGCTGATGGCCGTGTCGGGGGTGACTGAGAAGCGCCGGGTCGGGGGGCTTACCGAGCAACAGCGGGAGCGTCTACTACAGGCACTGGCCGGCTGATCGCCGAAGATCAGCCGGACCTGGGCCCTCATCCACTCCGGCTCTTTGGTGCCGCGCTGGGGCCTTGGGGTGTCATTGAGCAGCGGCAACGCGGTCTTCAGGCTGAGGGAGCGTGGCCCACCACTGGCGCACGGCAGCGGCGTCGGCGCCTTTGGTGCCAGCGCATCTCGTCGATACCATCCGTCAGATCCGCCCGCGATTCTCCCCGCTCCAGGAGTTGGACACGCTGACGGACCCCGAGCAGGTGAAACAAGCGCCGCCGGGATCGTTGAGGACGGCGACCATGTCGCTGCGGTAGATGCCGGTGGGGCAGACGAAGGGCCGGAGGGGGAATGAAGAAGATCTATGCCGGTATTGAGACAGCGGCGACGCCGGGTGAGCCGGTTACGAGCAGGTCTTCGTTCTCACCGAGCAGAGCTTGACCTCGGGGTAGCGTGTCGAGGGCTTGTTCAGGGAGGGCTGGGGTCTGTTGCGCAGGTGCTGGTTGAAGAAGGCTCGGGTGTAGGCGCGGGTGATCTCCACCGCGCGGGCCGCGGTCAGGTTGGGGTTGCGGTAGATGCCGAGTTGTTCCACCAGGAGTGCGGTGTCGGTGAAGGAGGCGTGTTCTGCCCCGGCCACCACGAGCCAGCGCTTCCATCCCGTCAGGTGGGCCCAGTCGCGCTCCCAGGTGGTGTCCTTGCCGCCCGGGCTGTGCATGGCCTGGGTACCCAGGAACACGAAAGGCCGTGACAGCCCGCTGTCCGGGATCGGGGCGAATGTGGTGCCGTCCATGTTGATCCCGGCGCGTACGCGGGTGTCCTTCAGCATGGCGGTGATGGTGCTCGCGCCTCCGGCGGACTGGCCCGCCATCGCGATCCGCTTGTTGTCGATGAGTGAGGCGCTCTTCCACTTGGGGTGGGTACCGGTCAGCTTGTCCAGGACGAAGGAGACGTCGGCCGCCCGGCTCTGGCCGAGCTTGGCCCAGAACGCCTCGCCCTTGCCGTCCTGGCAGGCGGCACAGGTGGTGACCCGGCCGTCGGGGAAGCTCGTGGCCAGGCTCTCATAGGTGTGCTCGATCCCGGCCACGACGTATCCTCTGCTGGCCAGGTCCTCGGCCAGGGCGGTGAGCGAGCTGCGGGGCTCGGTGAAGCCTGGCGAGAGCACCACCAGTGGCAGGCTGCGCTTGCGTCCCGCTGGCTTGGCGTCGAGGAAGGCGTTGGTGCGTGTCTTGCTCAGCGCGTCGTATGGCACGCCGGTGATTTCCGCTCCTTTCAAGATGAGCTCCGACTCCTTGGCCGTCATGTAGGGCGCTCGCCGTCCGTTCGGCGCCTTGGCCGGGTACCAGAGCGAGACCATGAGCTCTCTCTCCTTGGCCTCGGGGATCCAGGGGTCAGGGCGAGAGGCGTCCTTCACGTGCAGGGAGGTGGTGCCGACCGGATGGGAGCCGGTGGGCTTGGGCAGCTTCGGTACGCCGTTGGACACGGTCGCGGGGCTGGTCGCCGCCGGGCCGGTGGACGACGCGATGCCTGCAGGGGTGTATACGGCGCAGGCGGACAGGGCAAGGATCAGGGCCCCGGTGACAGTAGTCGCGCGCTTCATGGAGATGTCCGTTTCTGAGTCTGGCAGTAGGGAATGGACGCCCGGAGGAGTGCTTCAACAAGGCGTGGGCGGCTGGCCGACGGCCCCTGGAAGAAGCCGAGTCGGCATCGGCTGATCAGGTGAGGCGGTGGCGGGTCCACCAGAAGCACAGCGCGGCCAGCAAGGCGGACAGTACGAGGAAGAGCGTGGTCTCGGCCCCTTGCAGAACCCAGAAGCGGTCGGCGGGCTGGTAGGTCAGCCGTTGCCGGTAGCCGAGGTCGGCGAGCTTGGCGAAGCACGCTTGGGCGGCAGGCGCGTTGGGCTGGGAGCGGCCCTGTCCTGGCGGCGGTGGCATGCAGTCGGCCATCCAGACGGGCAGGACGGCCACGGCGTGGCCGGTGGCGTCGATGGTCTCGTTGGACAGGACCCAGGCGCCGGAAGGGCTGGCCACGGTCAGTTCCTGGGGTTGGCCGGAGTTGTCGGCCCTGAAGGACTCGACGTTCGTTCTGTCGATCGTGACCGTTTGCTGGGCCGCGGGGATGATGTGCGAGCGCACCGTGAACGGGACGGCGAGCTGGACGGCGGCGAACAGGGCCAGGGTGATGGCCATGGCGGCCACGGTCCGGCGCAGCAGGAGCCCGATGGTGACGCCGAGGACGAAGGCGAAGGCGGCGTAGCCGATCGGGACGATGCCGCGCGCGCCGAAGACCAGTGGAGAGACGCGAGAGGGGAAGGGGTCGCCACCGCTTGCGTCGGCCGCGGCGTCGATGGGGCCGGCCCACCAGCTGACCGCGAGGCTGAGCAGCCCGGACGCGGCGATGGCGGCCAGGCCGACGATGGCCAGCTTGGTGGCCAGCCATCGGGTACGGGAGATCGTCTGGTTCCACACCAGGCGGTGCGTGCCCAGCTCCAGCTCGCGCGTGACCAGCGGCGCGCCCCAGAAGATCCCGATGACGGCGGGCAGCAGGTAGACCAGCACGGCGCTGCCGTAGTACAGGATGCCGTCGGTGGCGGTGACGCGCGTCAGGAAGGGATTCGCCTCGCCAGAGGAGAGGCCGGTCAGGTGTGGGCCGGTGATCGCCAAGATCGCGGCGACGACGACCAGGGCGGCCGCCACCGTGGCGGCCTGCGTACGAAATTGGCGCCAGGTCAGCCAGATCATCGGATGACCTCCAGGGCGGGGCGGTGGTCGTGGCCGGACTCGGCGGGCCTGCTCAAGTAGGCCAGGACGAGGTCTTCCAGGCTGAGCCGGCCGACGGCCCACGCGGGATCCAGGATCGCCTCCTCCGTGCGGATGAGGAGGGTCGTCTGCCGGTCGGTGTGGCTGGCGGAGATGACGTGCTGGTTCGCGGGGAGAGTGGACAGGTCGCGGCGCGGGCCGCTGAGCCGGTGGTGGACGGCCAGCAGGTCCTCGACCTCTCCGGCCACCTGGACCTTCGAGCCGACCAGCACGATGAGATGATCGCAGACGCGTTCCAGGTCGGCGATCAGGTGGGAGGAAAGCACGATGCTGAGCCCGTACTCGGCGACGGCGTCCATGAGGTCCTGCAGAAACTCGCGGCGGGCGAGCGGGTCGAGTGCGGCGACCGGTTCGTCCAGCATCAGCAGCTCGGGGCGTTTGGCGATGCCCAGAGTGAGGGCGAGCTGGGCGCGCTGGCCGCCGGACAACTTCCCGGCGGGCCGGGCTGGATCGAGGCCGAGCCGCTTGATCCGATGCCGGGCCAGGGCGTCGTCCCAGCCGGGGTTGAGCCGGGCGCCGAGCTGCAGGTGGTCGGCGACGGTCAAGGCGGGGTAAGTGGGGGTGTCCTGGGCGACGAAACCGACCCTGGCCAACTGGGCCGGGCCGCTGCCGGGACGGCCGCCGCACACCTCGATCGTGCCCGACGTTGGTGTCAGCATCCCGGCGGCCAGGTTCAGCAGCGTCGATTTTCCGGCGCCGTTGGGGCCGACCAGGCCGGTCACATGCCCGGCCGGGATGTCCAGCGTGCAATCGTTCAGCGCCCAGCGCTGCTTGTACTTCTTGCCCAGAGCTTGGGCCCGCAAGACTGCGGTCACGCTATGTCCTCCTGAGCGGCGGTCTGAAAAGTGGTCATGAACAGGGCTTCGATGTCCTCGTCGCCGAGCCCGGCCAGGCGGGCCTTGGCCAGCCAGCGCCGCAGGTCCTGACGCAGCGGGCCGTACGCGGCGGCAAGCGTGGCGTCGGCCAGCGTCACCGTCACGAACGTCCCGGCACCTGGACGGGCGGTGACCAGCCCAGCGTGTTCCAGCTCCCGGTAGGCCTTGAGCACGGTGTTGGGATTGATCGTCACCTGGGCCACCACGTCCCTGACCGTCGGAAGCCGATCCCCCTCACGCAGCAAACCCAGCCGCAGCGCTCGCCGTACCTGCTGGACCAGCTGCAGGTACGGCGAGACGCCCGACCTGTCATCCAGATGGAACTCGATCACCACTTGCTCCATTCGTCTAATGTCATAAGACAATAACCTATTGAGAGGCCCGTTGGGGCCGACAAGTGGAGGTTCACTGACATCACCCGCCGGTTTCGTCCCAGGGCCCGCAAGAAGCCCGTGATCTGCGGATGCCGATTCTCTTCAGGAAATGGCTCCGGCATCTGGAGCGGCTGCGCGTCTGGATCCGCTCCGGGCTCGGGCACGAGCGCGTCTCAGCGATCACCGCCCGCGAACTCGCCGCCTGGCGCGATCACCTGGCCGCTGCCGGGTGGCAGCGCAAGGATGGCAGCGCGGCCGCTATGGCGCCGGCGACGGTCAACAATCACCTCGCGCACGCCTCGGCGCTGTTCTCCTGGATCAGCGCGCACGCGCCGGCCGCGCTGCTGCCGGGCGGCGATCCCTCCAAGCGGGTTGAGCCGCTGCGTCTGCCCGCCCCCGAGGTCCGCGCGTTGAACGCCGGCCAGGTGCGCACGGTTGCTCGGCACCGGGCTGCGCCGCGCCGAGATCGCCGGACTGGACCTGGCCCAGCTGCAGCCGCGCGAGCCCGAACAGCTGCGCCGGGTGAAGAAGGCTAAGCTGACCGGGGTGCGCGGCAAGGGGCGCACCAGCCGCAGCGTCTTTCTCGGCCTGGACGCTCGGACCGCGCTGGCCGACTACCTCGAGCACGAATGCGACGCGACCCTCGCCGGCCCGTGACCAGGAACCGCTCGAAGAACTTGCGCCACCCGAGTCTTCTTCACCAGTTCCTCGCCGCTACGGCCGAACACCTCCGCCACGCTGGTCGTACCGGACCTCACCCCGGCCAACAGCGCGCTACCCGCCGTGCGAGCCTCCGCCGCCTTCTCCGAGGCCTTCGCCCGTTGTTCCGACGTCATCGCAGGTACTGCCATCAGATCCGGCCGCCCACCCTGTAGATCAACTGCTCGAACTTCTGCGTCACACATCCCGACGCAGGTCAACAGCCATCACCGCGCAAAGTATCAAATATTGTGACGCTAACCCCGGCTCATCGTTCCACTAGTACTGGGAGGCCACCTTGTCATAGCGGGCGGCGCAGCCCGTCCAGCACGAGGGTGATGACATCGTCGGCCTCGGCTCTCCAACCGGGGCGGTCATGGGCCGCGCCGATGCCGTGCAGCGCCATCATGACGGCACCGGCGTCCACGTCGTCGCGAACGGCGCCCTCCTGTACGGCGGCGGCCACCAGGTCGGTGACAGCCTGCTCCAGCGCCCGGCTGCCCTCGGCGAGGGCACCCGAGCGATCGGCCCATAGCGTGGCCAGCGTCCGGGCCAGGCCCTCGTGGGCAGCTATGTGGTCGACCATGCCGCGTAGGAAGGTCGCCAACGCCTCCGCCGCGGGCAGCGTGGCCTGTAGCTGGCGGGCGCGGTCGCACAGCGTGGCGACTTCCCCGTGGTAGACCGCCTCGGCCAGTGCCTCCCGGGTGGGGAAGTGGCGGTACAGCGTGCCGGTGCCCACCCCGGCCAGGCGGGCGAAGTCATCGAAGCGCAGGTCGAAGAAGCCTCCGGCGTCGAAGACCTCCCGGGCCGTGGCGAGCAGGGCCTCGCGCTTGCGCTGGGCGTCGGCCCGCAGGGGCTTGTCGGCGGTCATGTGCTACCCCCGTTGACAAATGGAGATTACCTCCATATTTTGGAAAGTGGAGATTGCCTCCAAATCGATCGTACCCCACGAGGTGCAGTGTGAAGATCCTGATGTTCGGCCGAGGCGTGATCGCCACCATCTACGGCTGGGTTCTGCAACAGGCGGGACATGACGTCGAGTTCTACGTCCGACCGGGTCGCGCGGCGACGTACGGGGACGCGGTGGACCTCGACCTGTTCGATATGCGGCGCCGAGTGTGGGGGCAGCGCGTCGTCGAGAAGTGGCCGGTGCGCTACCGCGAGGCGCTGGAGCCGGACCACGACTTCGACCTGATCGTGCTCAGCGTGCCCCACCATCGCCTCGCGGGCGCGACGGCCTTCCTGGCCCCGCGTGTCGGCCAGGCCACGGTGCTGATCTTCGGCAACCTCTGGACCGAGCCGCTCGCCGCCATCGGCGCACTCCCCCCCGACCAGATCGCCTGGGGCTTTCCCCAGGCCGGTGGCGGTTTCGGCGCGGACGGCGTACTCCACGGGGCACTGCTGCCGTCGGTCATCTTCGGCACACTCGACCGGCCCCCGACCAACCGGGAACGGGCCGTGCGCCAGGCGTTTCGCGAGGCCGGACTCCGGATCAAGGAGCGGCCTGGCTTCCGCGGCTGGCTGTGGGTCCATTTCGCGTCGGATGCCGGCATGTTCTCGCAGGGCCTGCGGCTGGGCTCCCTGTCCCAACTGGCCGGGGCAACGGGCGACCTGCGCGAGGCGCTGCTGGCCGGCCGCGAACTGCTGCCGCTCCTCCAGGCGCGCGGCCTCGACCTGCGACGGCACCGGGGCGGTGTGCTGCCGTTCCGGGCGCCCACCTGGCTGACGGCACCCGTGCTCGCCTGGCTGACCGCTCATGTCGCGCCCGCGCGCGTGAGCCTCACGGCGCACTCCGACCCCGACGCCGAGGAGCCGCGTGAGGTCTGCCGGGACACCCTCGCCGAAGCACGACGGCTGGGCATCTCGGTACCACGACTGGAAGCGGCGGAACCGCTCTTCGCCCGTGAGGGGACAGGTCGGGTCTGAATCCACCGATGTTGTCGGTCCCGGTGGTCCATTGCCGCTCCTTGGTCCGCCGCATCCCAGAGCAAAACCCGGTCGCACCGGTCGACCAACTGCCGTTCACACACGGCTTTTCGCTGTCCAGCCTCTATCGCCTGTCCGTGACGTCGTGGAAGGAAAGTCATGACTACCGCCGAGAAGCACGAGTTCCCCATGGCCCGTACGTGCCCGTTCGCGCCGCCGCCGGCGTATGAGGAGATCCGCGAAAAAGAGCCGGTCTCGCGGGTTCGTCTGCCCGACGGCGGGTGGGCCTGGGTGGTCAGCCGCCACGATGACATGCGAACCGTGTTGAACGACCGGAGGTTCAGCGCCGACCGGCAGCATCCGGACTTCCCAGCGCTGGTCGAGGGCGAGGCGGCGTCTCGGCGGCCGGACGAGGAGCGCTTCCTGATCGCCATGGACCCGCCCGAGCACGGGCCGGCGCGCAGGGCCGTACTCGGCGAGTTCACGGTGCGCCGGTTGGAGGCCCTGCGGCCGCGGATCCAGGAGATCGTCGACGGGCAGATCGACGCGCTGCTGGCCGGGCCGCGGCCCGGTGACCTGGTGGACTCGCTGTCGCTGCCGGTTCCGTCACTGGTGATCTGCGAGATGCTGGGTGTGCCCTACGCCGACCATGAGTTCTTCCAGGAGCACACGGTGAAGGTGATCAAGCAGTCGACGCCGCCCGAGGAGCGGTGGGCGGCCATAGGGGCCATCCAGGGCTATATGGCCGACCTCACCGCGGAGAAGGAAAAGAACCCACCGGACGACCTGCTCGGGCGGCAGATCGTCAAGCTGCGCGCGGACGGCACCTACCGGCGGACGGCACTGACCGGCATGGGCTTGCTGCTGCTCGTGGCCGGCCACGAGACGACGGCGAACATGATCTCGCTGTCGACCATGGCGTTCCTGCGCAACCCGGAGCAGCTCGCGATGATCAAGGCCGACCCCGGCAAAACGCTCAACGCAGTCGAGGAGATGCTGCGGTACTTCACGATCATCGACGTGGCGACGGCCCGGCTGTGCGTCGAGGACATCGAGGTCGGCGGGCAGCTGATCCGCGCCGGAGAAGGAGTGCTGGCGCTCGGTTATTCGGCCAACCGGGACCCGCGGTCGTTCGAGAACCCGGACGAGCTCGACATCGAGCGCGGCGCGCGCCACCACGTTGCGTTCGGGTTCGGGCCACACCAGTGTCTGGGCCAGAACTTGGCTCGGATGGAGCTACAGATCGTGTTCGACACGCTGTTCCGCCGCGTCCCCACGCTGGAGCTGGCGATGGATATCGACGAGCTGCCGTTCAAGGACGACGCGAACATCTATGGCCTGTACCAGCTCCCGGTGACCTGGTAGCGGACGAACTGCCATCCCCACCTCAGGAGGACAGGGCCATGAAAATCATCGCGGACACCGGCAGGTGCGTCGGTGCCGGACAGTGCGTGCTCACTGAGCCCGAGCTGTTCGACCAGCGCGAGGACGACGCCACAATCATCGTGCTGAACGAGACACCGGAGGGCGAGCTGGTCGAGAAGGCCCGCGAAGCGGTGCACGTGTGCCCTAGCCAGGCACTCTCCCTGGAGGAGTGAGTCAATCCGTGGATGGCCTTACAGCCTGAAAGGATCACGCTGAGCGGCGCGCGTTCGGGCAGCGCAGGCACATGTTGTGCTGCGGCACGGGCCGTCCGAGGATGATGGCGCGTTTCACGCACACCGCGGTGGCGGCGTTGAAGAAGCAGTCGTTGAGCACCCCGGGGTGAAGGGTTTTGGCCAGGTGCGCCAACATGGTGCGCAGCCGGGACTCGTCTGACACGATCCCGGGCGGGTCGCCCAGTTCGCGAAGAAGGCGCTCGAACTCGCCACCGATCCGCCGGGTCGCGCCGCCGCCGGAGCGGGCGCCGTCGTTCCAGTCCCGGTAGAGGTCTTCGACGTAGTCGAGCATCGCCACCGCCTCCTCCGCGGCGACTTCGGCGGCGAACCCGGACGCCGAGGTGCCGGCGTAGCCCTCGAACATGGCCTCCCTGTAGTCCCGGGGAAATTTAGGTCGGATTTCGCTGACCTGCACTGATGTCGTTCCTCGGGACGAGAGGTCGCTGTTCGCTTACGGTGTGGGCCATGAGCGATGAGAGGCCGGAGTTCAGGTACGACCAGGGCCGGCGGCCGCTGTGGAGCGAGCGGGATCGCGACGCCGCCAGCGGGATGGTCAGCGGGGGCGGCGGCGCTGGACGGGGTCGGCTTCGGCGGTGATGCGGGCGGAGGTCTCCTCGCCCAGGTAGACGTAGCGGCCGAGGCTGGCCAGGTGCTGGTGGCGAGACTTGGCCTGCAGTTCGGGCGCGGTGCGTCCGGCTTGGGCCAGATGCTGGAGCGCGCTGTGGCGAAGCTGGTGCAGCGTCCAGCCCTGCCGATGCGGGTCGAACTCGGCCGAGGCGATCTTGAACAGATATTCGGCGCGCGGGTAGGACAGGCGGCCTCGTCCGGTGTCGGGACAGACGTCGCCGGATGCCGGCGCGCGGCGGCCGGAGGTGGGGGCGCGCCGGTCAGCCAGGAACACCGGCCCGCGAGTGCGGCCGGTCAGCAGGCGAGGCAGTAGCCAAGCTGTTGGGGTGGCCCAGTGCTCGTATTCGATGGCGCCGCCCTTGGACACGACGCGGGCGCGGCGGAACTCCAGGTCGAGGTCCTCGACGTTGAGGGTGAGGATTTCCTCAGCTCTGGCGGCCGTGTCGTACAACAGCCGCCACAGCAGGCGTTCGCGCAGGGGGTGCTTGGGGTCGGTGAACAGCTTGTCCAGGCGGGCGGCGAGGATAGCACAATCGCCGCGGCGCGTGGCCTTGCGGCGCTCCAGCCGCCGGGCGGGGTTGGTGGCCAGCAGGTCCTGGCGCTGGGCCCAGGTCGTGAAGGAGACCAGCGCGGACAGGTGGCGGTTCCAGGCGGCGGCGGCCGCGCTGCTCCACTGGTGCATCACCGCGGCGTACTGCTCGGGGGTGAGCGCGGCGACCGGGTGCTGCGGCCCGGCCACGGTGGTCAGCCGGGCGAGGGTCTGGGCGTAGCTGGCGCGGGTGGTGGCCGCCTGCAGGGACTCCAGGAAGCGCTCGACGGCGACCACGATCGGCGATCCGGCGGCGGGATCGGCCGGCGGAATGGACGGAGCGGGGAAGGCCGCGACAGACACGGGCGACCGTACGTGGTGCATGCCCGGCGCCGTCCTCTTGCTGTCCGGCACCGCGGTCAACCGGCGTGTCCGGTGCGGCTGAACTCGATATCGAGGATGGCCAGGAAGGCCGCATAGGCTTGCGGAGAGAAGTCGGTGTTCACGTGGGAGGCGACCATGTGGGTGCCGTCGGAACTGCCCATGACGAGGGTGAAGGTGCCGTAGTCGGCACCGCCGTTGCCCCACACGGGCCCGCCACTCTGCAGCTTCTGCTCGAACACGCCAAGCCCGTAGCGGGTGCCGGGCAGCCACCCGGAGCCGTCGGTCGACACGGTCGTGAACATCTCCTCCATCTGCGCCGGGTTGAGGATCCGGCCGGAAAACAGCGCCGAGAAGAAGGTGAGCAGGTCGCCGGTCGAGGAGATCATTCCGCCGGCGCTCCAGGCGGTGGTCTCGTTCGACTCGCTCGCGTCATGCAGTCGCGCCGCCGGGTCTTCGGCGTACAGCCGGGAGTAGTGCATCGGATGCGGTCCGGGGATGATCGTCTGCGTGGTGGGCAGCGACGTCCGGGTCAGGCCGACAGGCCGCAGAATGAGGCGATCCAACAGGTCGCCATACGATTGTCCGGTGACCCTCTCCAGCATCATCGCGGCCAGGTAGTACTGCGTGTTGGAGTACTGGAAAGTCTCGCCGGGGGCGTTGCAGGGCGGATGCCGTAGCGCGATCCGGACCAGTTCTTCGGGTGTGAAGACCTTGAACCGGCGTTCGTACCAGGCCTCGCCTTGGCCGGTGGCGAAGAACTCCGGGTCCATGCTGAAGTTGTAGATGCCGCTGGTCTGGTTCAGCAACCGGCGCAGCGTGATCTTGTCGCCGTCGTACGGGCTGCCGTCGAGCAAGCCGGGCAGCCACCTCTCCACCGTGTCGTCGAGGCTGAGGACGCCCTCACCGACCAATTTCAGTGTGGTGGCGGCGGTGAACGCCTTGGCCGCACTGCCGATGCGGAACAACTCCTGCGGCATGCGTTCGCGCCCGGTGCTGACGTCGGCTTTGCCCGCGGCCGCGAACCAGCGCGAGTCGCCCTTCCAGACCTCGGTCACGATGCCTGGCGTCGCGCCTGACGCCACCGCGCCGTCCAACACGCGCTGCACTGCCTCGTGGCTGGTTCCGGGATTGCTTGCCGTTGCCATGGGTCCCTTTCGGTCAGTCATTTGGACAAGCGGAAACGCTACGTTGCGTTCATGGAGTTGTCAAAATTAAATCCGCTGGTAGAAGCTACCATTGCACTGACAAAGGCGATGAATGCAACAGTCTTGTTGCAGTGAGTGTGGTTGAATGCAAGGAGCGGAATGGACGGCAGGAAGGGACGGCTGATGCCGGACGGCAGGTTGACGCTTGAGGATCGCGAACGGATAGCCCAGGGCCTGGCGGAAGGGCTCGGGTTCGCCGAGATCTCCCGGCGCCTGGGCAGGCCGACGTCGACGATCAGTCGCGAGGTGAACCGCAACGGCGGCGCCGGCGCCTATCGCCCGGATCAGGCGCACGAGGCGACGCGGGAGCGCGCCCGGCGTCAACGCCCCATGGTGATCGATCCACCACAACCTGCTGCTGCCGGAACGCAAGAGGCGGAGGAGCAGCTCACCGACGTTCTCGTCGCGTCGGGCCTGACGCGGATGTCCTCACGTGTGCTGGCCTGCCTGTGCACCACGCACAGCGGCGGCCTCGCTGCCGCCGACCTCGTCCAACGCCTGCAGGTAAGCCCCGCATCCATTTCCAAGGCAGTCGCCGAGTTGGAGGCAATGAACCTGATCGGCCGGGAGCGAGATCAGCGCCGACGGCGCGACCGCTACGTCGTCGACCAGGAGATCTGGTACCGGTCACTCCTGGCCAGCGCGCGATTCAACACCAACATCGCCGAGGTCGCCCGCCAAAACGCCGAAGCCCTCGGCCGTTCGACTCCGGCCGGAGCCCGAATGGACGCCATGAGCGAATTCTTCGAGCAAGTGGGACGCGAGACCATCGCGGCAGCCGAACGTTACCGTCACATCCTCACCCGCTGACAGTTCCAGCTCCACACTTGAACACCGCGGGAACCCATTCGGATCGCCGGCCCCGGCAACAACCCGTAGCGACATGTCGGCAGGTTCTTCAGCTGATCGGCTGTCAGAGCCGTTCGCTCCCCGACGCCCAGAGCGGACCCACCTGTTGAGATCAAACGCCTGTGCCGCGCTCCTCATGGGACGCGGCACATGGCGTATCAGATCGTCAGCCCCAGCTCGTGCAGTTGCGCGGGCCGCAGTGGCCGCCAGCCACCGGTGTCGAGCTTGGCCAGCTCCGCCTCGACGTCCACGGTGATCACGCCGAAGAAGTTGACGTTCTCGCTGTGCGCCGGGGAGATGTGGGTCAGCAGCTCGTCCGACACGTCCCGGCCGGCCGCCCGCAGCTGCCTCACGGTCAGCGAGTAGTACTCCGTCGTCCAGGAACCTCCAGCGCGGCCATTCACCTTGCCGCGTTTGACCGTGCTGTCCTTGTGCCGCAAGGCCCGCAGCACTCGCCCGACGTGCGGCCCGAGGAGGGCCCAGAGGTGGGTGAGGGCCGGCTCACGCGCTCTCCTTGTCCCGGGCGATGCCGGCGATCTTCTCCATCGCTTCGATGTTGTCGTCGAAGTTGCGGATCACGAACGCGTCGACCTCCATCGCGATCGCCGTCTCCCGGTCTTCCCGCATCGCCGCGATCTGTTCTTGCATGGACCGGCAGGTGTGAGGGGTCGGGGGCGAAGAAGGTCCAGGCGGCGCACTGGAAGCGGATCACGCAGGCCTTCCCACCTGCACGGACGTTGGCCGGCTCGGTGCAAAGGCCGAACGGCACCGCCACCGACCGCGCCTCATAGGCGACGCCGGTGCGGTCGAGGCTGTGCCGGCAGACCAGCGCGACGCTAAGAATCAGCGTTTTATTATATAAGCAAAGGCCGGTATAGTCGCTGTCGTGCACGCCTTCGACATGCTCGGTGACCCCGTGCGCCGACGCATTCTGGAGCTGCTCGCCGACGGTGAGCAGACCTCCGGGGTAATCACGGAGATCATCCGGGCGGAGTTCGCCCTCTCCCAGCCGGCTGTCTCCCAGCATCTGCGCGTGCTGCGTGAGAACGGGTTCGCGTCGGTCGGGGCTGAGAGGGCTCGTCGGTTCTACGCCGTGGAGGCCGGGCCGTTGAGCGAGGTTGACGCGTGGGTGGACCGGTTCCGCAGGTTCTGGGACCAGCGACTCGACGTACTGGAGACCGAGCTCGCCCGCGGCAGGCGTATTACCCGGAAATCCGCCAACGACGAGCCCGGCAGGCCAACGAAGAAGCGTAGGCACGAGAGGTTCCCTACGAACGGAGCATGACGATGAAGGATGTACTCGACGAACTGTCCGCGACCCGCCGGAAGATGGGCACGGCGACCCTGCCCGCCGGTGAGGCCTACACGATGGAGCTGAGGCGTCGCTACGACGCGCACCTCGATGACGTGTGGGACGCCATCACCAACCCCGAGCGACTGAGTCGCTGGATGAAGCCGGTCACCGGCGACCTGCGCCTCGGCGGGGCATTCGAGCTGGACGGCGGCGAGCATGGCGAGATCCTCCGGTGCGAGCCGCCGCGCTTGCTGCGGGTGTCCTGGATGTTCGGGCCCGGCGCGGACGAGTGGCCAGGCACGAGCGAGGTCGAGGTGCGCCTGTCTCCTGGCTCGGCCGGGGACACCGAGTTCGAACTGGTCCACGCTGCGGCCGTCGGAGAGCCCATGTTTCCGACCTACGGTCCCGGTGCCGGCGGCGTCGGCTGGGACCTGCATCTCCTCACCCTCGCCAGCTTCCTGGGCGACGGCGAGGTTCTTGACCACGAGGAGTTCAGGGCATCGCCCGCCGGACGCGAGTTCAGCCGGCGCAGCGCCGCCACCTGGGGCGAGGCTCACCTGGCCGGCGGCGGCGAACCGCGCCACGTCGCGGCCGCGGTCGAGGCCACCACCGCGTTCTATCTGCCCACCGGGGACGCGCGATGAAGTACGCCACGGGCATGACGAGCATCCGAGTGGTACGCAGGTGATCGGCGAGCAGTCCAGGCAGATCGAGGGTCGCGTCCGGGCCAGCGCGGGCACGCGATGCTGCTCGCCGGTGTCGCTCGGCGGCGCGTCAAGCTGGTCGGGCAGGTTGCGGGCGCTGGCGGCGTCCAGGATGCGGCGGATGGCCTTGGGAGCGACCTGGTGACGTCGGGCCAGGGCCTTGACGGCAGCACCGTGACGGTACTCCTCGACGATGGTGGCGGCCTTGTCCTGGTCCAGGGCGGCGGGGCGGCGCCCGCGCGCCTTCAGCGTTGGCGCCGAATTCGATCGCCGTGGTCAGCGTCTTGAGGAACCCCGACACGGTGGCGATCCGCGTGGCCAGCAGCGCCCGCATCTCACCGTCGGCATCGGCGTCGGGCGGCGGCACCATCTCGGTCACCGCCGCGACCGCCTCCCGCAACTCCCGCCGGGGCACGATCGCGTCGATCGCCTCCCACACCTGATCCAACCGGAGTTCCTCGCCGTACTCGGTGACCTCCAGCAGGGTCTCCACCGCCGCGGCCAGCGTGGCCGAGTGCTTGGCCAATTTCGGATGCTGGCGTACCCGCTCCTTGTCAGTGGCGGTCTCGGCCTTGCCGACCAGTTCGGTGGTGACCAGCACATCCAGCATCTCCAGACAGTCGTCGACCGCCTTGCCCTCCAGATAGATCACCGTGGCCAGCAACGTGGCGAGCTGACGGGAGGGCCCGAGGTACGCCAGCACCTCGTCGGGCACGTCCAGCGGGTCGGTCAGAAAGCGCCCGACGTAGCGGGCTGTCGTTAGCTGGAGGGCGAAGCCGAGGCGGGCGGGTGTCCCACGCCGTTCGGCGATCAGCGCCCGATCCGCGTCGTCCAGGTGAAAGAACCGCTCCAGCTCCGCCTGCGGCGGAGCACCCGAGAAGCGGCCGCCTCGCCATCACTCAAGAACTCAACCGGCATAGACGCCGAAGGTAGAGGCCCGGAACTCCTATAGCTACGGCGAGGGGCAGAGTAGGTGGTGATCCTGCGTTCTACCTAAGCTCAAGGGCAAGCAGCCCAAACTCCCCGAATCCGCCCGCCGCTCCATCAGCCGCCGCTACGCCGAAGGCGAGGTCTCCCTCGCCGACCTGGCCACCGAGTACAGCGTCGGACGCTCCACCATCCACCGCATCATCAGCGGCCCGGACAACCCCTGCCGTTCTTCTTGGCCAGGGCCATGCCTTCACGGGTGCGCTGGTGCCCGATGTTGGCTTCGAATTCCGCGACCATCGCGAGGGTCTGCAGGAAGAGCCGACCGAAGGGGTCGCTCCAGTCGTAGACGGATGCGCCGAGGCCGAAGTGGACGCCGCGGCCGGACAGGTCGGTGAGCAGGTCGTTGGCTTCGGCCATGTTGCGGGCGAACCGGTCGAACTTGGTGACGGTGAACACCGTGCCGTCCCAGACGGCGGCGAGGGCCTGGTCGAGTCCGGCGCGGTTGCGGCGGGTGGTGCCGGAGAACCCGCGGTCGATGTAGATCCGGTCTTGCGGCACGCCGAGCGCCAGGAGCTGCTCGGTCTGGACGATGACGTCTTGTTCGTCGGTGGAGCAGCGCGCGTAGCCGACCCGGGTCCCGTTCACGTGTTCAAGTGTTCCGGATAGGGGGCCTTCACCGGAACAGTTCGCGGAACACCTATACGGAACACCCCGACCTGGGTGTCCATCCGGCCCGGGTGGTGTTCCGTTGAGGGATCCCTTAACGGAACAACGATCGCGTTCCAGCTGGAGCGAGGCCAACGCGGATCACGCTGAGCGATCTGGGTCACGACGTGGTTCGGGGATGGACATCGTGTAGGAACGCAGCTCGGGAACTCGCCATGCAATCGCGGCGACGGCCATGGTAGTCAGTAGACCTCCGATGCAAATCACTGTTCGGGGCCCGAGGAGCGACGCAGTGGTCCCGTGCAGCAAGTTCGCGAGCTGCGGTCCACCGATGAGGACAACGGTGAGCGCTCCTTGGATCCGGCCGCGCATGGCGTCGTCGGTAAGGGCTTGGGAGATGGCGTTGCGGAAGGTGCTGAGCACGAAGTTCACGGCTCCGCCGAGGACGAGTGCTATCAGCGCGATCCACAGATGTGCCGCCAAGCCGAGTGCGACCACAGTGATGCCCCACGCGGCAGCGGCTGCCGCCATGAGAGCGCCATGGCGGCGGGTGCGGGTGAAGGTGCCCGATAGGAGACCGACCGCGAATACCCCGGCTGGGTAGGCGGCGTAGAGCAGTCCCAGTGCCGGACCGCCGCCAGCCGGGCCGCCGTAGGTGCGCTGGGCCAGTTCGGGGAAAAGTGCGATCGGCATGCCGAAGACCATCGCCGAGAGGTCGACCGCCAGCACTGCCACGAGCAGTCGGCTGGCGGCCAGGTACCGGAACCCAGCCAGGATCTGAGCGATGGTCGGATGATCCCCGCGGTGCGGTTCGGCCGGAACGTTCGATGCTCGGGGTGGCTCCAAGCGGGGCAACTTGGCGACGGCCCACACGACGGCCAGCAGCGCGAGCGCGTCGAACAGGTACAGGGTGCCGAGCCCGACGAGCGGGATCAGAAGGCCGGCGAGCACGGGGCCCAAAATCGACCCGGCGTAGCGGACCAGCGAGCTGAGGCTGTTGGCCGCTGGGAGCAGTTCGACCGGGACGAGGCGGGGCACCACGGCACCCATCGTCGTCATGATCGATCCGAAGGTCAGTCCCTGGCAAGCCACCAGCATCATCAGGATCGGGACGGATCGGGCGTCCAGCACAGACTGAGTCCACAAGGCCGCGTAGGTCAACGTTAGGCCGCAGTGCGCGGCCAGGAGTATCGTTCGCCGGTCTCTGACGTCGGCGAGAGCACCTGTCCACAGAGCCGCCACCACCAGCGCGACGAACGACACGACGGCCGAGGCACCCACGGCCGCCGATGACCCGGTCATGGTGAACAACTGCGTCGGGATCGCGGCCAGGCTGAACGACCCGCCCACCGCGCACACCACTGACGCCACCCACAACCGCCGAAATGCGTCAACCCTCAGCGGCCGGCGATCGACGATGATGCCGCGCCCTGCCTTGAGCCTAGGGGCGCGCATCACCGGCTGGGAACGTTCCGGACGGCATCCGCAGCGTCCAGCGGTACGACGTCGGCGACGACACCGGCGATGTTGTCGGGAGCACCTGCGGCGTACGCTTGCGCGATCAATTCGTCGAGTGCCTGCTGCGGACCGTCCTCCTCGGCCAGCACCTTCTGCAGGGACGCGGCCGAGACGACGGCCGACAACCCATCGGAGCACAAGAGGTAGCGGTCACCGGCAGCGGCCCGGTGAAGTGACAGGTCCGGATGCGTCCCGCCTGTGCCGGTCAGTGCTCGCACCAGCAGTGAGCGCTGCGGGTGTGAGGCCGCTTCATCGGGGGTCAGTCGTCCTTCGTCGATCAGGGACTGGACGAAGGTGTGGTCATGGGTGATCTGGGAGAGCTCACCGTCTCGCAGGCGGTAGGCGCGGGTGTCGCCGATGTGCACTAGCGCCAGATGGGAGCCGGACCACAGCAGTGCGGTCAAGGTGGTGACGGCCTCGCCATCCGATGATGCTGCGGCGATCGTCCCGATCTCCGCGTTGGCATCGTCGACCGCGTCAGCCAGCGCGCCGAGAAGGTCTTCGGCGGGCATGGCGAGAGCCGCCAGCGGTTTGAGCGCCTCGACGGCGGTCGCGCTCGCGAGGTCTCCGGCTCCGCCACGGACGCCGTCGGCCACCGCCAGCAAGCGGGGGCCCGCATAGGCGGTGTCCTCGTTGCTCGTCCGCACCAGTCCTGACTCCGAGCGGGCGACGTAACGGATCCCGAGCATGGTCGCGGAATCGTCCACAGAGCTGCCTCTTCCCGTCAGGTAGTCGACGAGGAAGGTTGCCAACTGGCCGCGAGCGGCGGTCTCGGCCAGGAACTGCTCCCAGTAGCCAGCGATCTCCTCGGCCGCGGTCTCCGCAGGTAGATCACACACACGCCGGATACGGGTCAAGGGCAGGCCCAGACGCCGCAGCCAGGCGATCAACCGGGCTCGCTCCAACTGCTCCGGATCGTAGAACCGGTATCCCGAATCGCCATCCACGGCGGCCGGCAGCAGGAGCCCGAGTTCGTCGTAGAGCCGCAGGGCCTTCGGCGACAGCCGAGCTGCCCGAGCGAACGCTCCGATCGTCAGCAGTTCCCGCACCACTCCTCCTCGTTCCGGCCACGACGACCGGTGTCAACGATGCTGGGGCTTCACCCAAGGGGAAGGTCAACAACATCACCACCCTTCCATGCGGCTCCCTGGCAATCGCTACGCGCTGACCCTGAGATCGAGACGGCTGTCCATGTCGAGGCGGAACCGGCCGTAGGGGTTGACGTGGGCCCAGAACAGCGGCGATAGGGCGCGCCGGTCTTCGTCGGTGAGCTTGGTCGCCCAGGCCGAATCTCGTAGGACAGCTTGCAGGAGCTGGGTGTTGATGAACACCAGCGAGGACTGGAGCAGGTGGAGGGCGAGCATGGAGACTTCCGCGTGTTCGCGGTCGGCTCCGGTGATGGCTCCTTCGCGCCCGTAGAAGATCTTGTCGTTGGCGCCGTTCCAGTTCTCGACGACCTGCAGGCCGCTGTTGATCTCTCGGCGGAGGCCTTCGTCGGCGAGGTAATCGCAAGCGAAGATGGTGCGCACGACGCGGCCGAGTTCTTCCAGGGCAAAGTAGACGGGCTGCTTGGGGCCGCCGCTGCCCTTCATGAATCGGCGCAGCACCTGTTCGGTCTCGTTGGTGCGTAGCCGGAGTGCGGTCGCGTATTTGATCATCTGATCGTAGTTGCGGGCGATGAGATCCCAGTCGATGGGGCGTTTCTTCAGGACCTTCTCCAGCTTGGGCCAGGGTGCCTGGTTGGCTGAGGGCGCGTACAACTGGATCGCGCCGATGTTCTTCAGCCGGGGCAGGAGCTTGAAGCCCAAGAGCTCGGTGAAGGCGAACCCGACCAGGGACGCGCCGTGGGTGTCGGTGTAGTTGGCCTCGATGTCGGCGTCGGTGCCGTGCCGCAGCAGCCCTTCAATCATCGCCGCGACCTCGGAGGAGGAACACGACTTGAGCTGGGAGTAGACGCACAGCCGGCCCTTGTCGACGTGCCAGTAGATCATCACTCCATAGCCGCCGTAGCGGGCGTGGAACTCGGTCATCAGGTTAGAGTCCCAGGAGGCGAACCGATTGGAGTCCGACGCCGTCGACGTCGCTGTCCCCCACCACCGGGGGTCGCGGGCCTCCAGGGTGGAGTTCACGACCGCCACGATCGCCGCCCGCAGGTTCTCGCGGGTGATGTAGGTCTGGCGGACGTGCCGCAGCTCGGCCTCGGAATGGCCGTGCTCGCCGGTCGCGGCCATCTGCCGGATCCCCATGTTGGTGCCCAGCGCGAACAGCACCAGCAGCAGACGGCGCTGGAGCGTGGTCTTGCTGAGCTGCTCGCGGGTGGCGACCGAGGCGAACAGGTCGCAGAAGTCGGTGACGAACGCGGCGTTCTTCGAGATGTCCAGCAGGTCGATGGTGCCCACCGGCCCTGCACCTCGGCCTTGAGCGCGGACAGGTTACGCGGCTCGGGCAGCTTGTCGAGCTTGGGCACCGACACCCACGGCTTGCCGTTGCGGGTGACGATCTTCACGCCGCCGGTGCGGCCCTCGGCCAGGCCGGTGTTGAGGCGGTCCAGGGAGCCAGTCAGACGCTGCTTGAGGTCGGCGACGAACTCGGCGGCGTCCATCGGCTTGGACAGGGCGAAGTAGTGGACGTCCCGGTTGGCCTCGAAGCCGCCCGGCAGATCCTCATCCGGGTCACGCCACCGGCCCGCGCCCTGCACATAGATCTCCCGGCGCCGCAGCGCCTCGCGCAGCGCGATCAGCACGCACAGCTCATACGGGATCCGTTCCACCAGACCGCTCTCGCCGTCGACCACGGCGTCTTGCCATGCCTGCTGCACCACGCCCTGGATGGGGACGGTCTCGCCGGCGGCGTAGAACTTCTGGTCTGAGTCCACCTCGGCGTATCGACCGAGCAGGTCGATCGCATCCATCACCGGCCGGTAGGCGGCGTTGTTGCACCGGAACTCCAGCGCCTCCAGCAGCGGCGCCAGCATCCGCCGGTAGTAGTAAGAGTAGGAGCCGCGCAGGCTGTACCGGACCCGCTCGGCCACGGCCTGCTGGGTGGCCATCAGCTCCTTCGCCAACGCCCGCAGCGTCTTCTCCCCGCCCGGCACCACCGGGAACACCGCCTCGCGGATCGTGTCGTCGGGGCGGGCGATCGCAGCGTTCACCATCTTGGAAAAGATCCCGCGCTTGCCCTTCACCGCGGTCAGTTCCCCGATCAGCTCCTTCTCCACCTTCCGCTCCGCCCGAGCATTGATCTTATGGATCAGGCCGACCAGCAACTCCACCAGGCCGTCGACCAGTTCGGCCTGACGCGTCCAGCACAACGCCGCCAGCAGCGTGTACCGGATCGGCTCCGGCGCGGACTCGAAGTCCGAGGGGTACATGCGCATCGCCCGCGCCCGCCAGGCCGCCACGATCAGGTCCGACACCTCAGCGAACACGGTCTCGTCCAAGCCCAGAGACCGGACGGTCTTCAGCTTGCCGATCTCCTTCAGCAGCGTCTCCAGACCCAGCGGGCCAGGGTCGGCCTTCAGCTCCGCCAGCACCTGCTGCCTGCCCAGCAGGTCCTGAAGCCGGCCGCACACCATCGGCCCCAACCTGGCCTGCACTCCGCGGGCGAACGCGTCCTCGAACCGGCTCACCGCCGAGGCCACCACCCGCTCTACCTGGCCCGGCGTCGGCGGCTCCACATTTTCGCTGCGGCACCGGCGCCGCAGCGCCTCAGCCAGCCGGTCCCGGTTCGTCTCCGTCGAACACAGCTCGTCGGCCATCCACTGCGCCCACCGCTCCTCGTCCTCCTCGGTCGGCGGCCGCGTCCCGAAGCCGTCCGGATCTGCTTGCGATGGTCCTTGATCGTCCGGCTGGCCCAGGAGTACTTGCCGAACAGCCCCGGATCCACCTTCACCAGCGACGCGACATAGACGATCGCTACCTGCGGGACCTCTTCTGGATAGGCCGGGAACCGGCCCTCGATCTCGTAAAACTTCAGCATCAACGCGAACCCCAGCCGCGTCGCCCCCGACTTGTTCTTGATCAGCTTCCAGTCGCCCTCGACCAGCGTCCATGAGCCGATCAGCTCATCGGGCTCCCACTTCGCACGCACCGCAGCCCCTCCCAGACCATGAACTCTCCGAACAGACGGAGATCACGATCAAGGGAAGCCAGGACGCTCCACGTCGGTTTGATCTACTTGCAACCACTACGCGATGAACCCGCAAGATAACTCACCGCTACTCTGCCCCTCGCCGTACCTGTAGGAGTCCCGGGCCGTAGGGCAGGCCCGGCAAGCAGGACGAGCGGAAGATCAAATAGTTAGCTGGGGCCGCCCGCTAACGGGACTTTTCGTTCGAATGCTCGTCATACCCCGCTTCACTGTCGGCATTCTCGGCCGTGGCGGACGTGGCCACGGCGTCGGCGAACCCGGACCGGCGGCGCCGTCTCCGGCGCCGGCGCCGGCGCCGGAGACGAGAATCCGCATGGCAGCCTTCCTTGTCGTTCAGTCCGCCCGTACGGCGTGGTTCGCGCCGGCCCCCGAGCCGGGGTAAGTGCCCGGGACCGGGCAGCACCACGTCGATGCCGGCCGTCGTCCATGGCCAGGGTTGAACCCTCGGTGCCGCCGTTCACGTACGACCCGTCGTGGCTTCGTTGACCCCGCCCGGCGGATCGCGATCACAAGCGGAGCCTGCGGGGAGGCCCTTACCGTCCGAAACCGTTCGTTGGTGCCAATCCCAAAACCCCTAAGGCTCGGGCCCGGCGACCCGCCTTCAGCCCGACCGCAGCTCGGCCGCCACCGCGCGTTCCCGCAGCTGCGCCGCCTCCGCCCGCGCTGCCTCCAGCTCGGCCCGCACGTCCTCCAGCCGTACCCGCTCCAGCCGCAGCTCTCCCCGCAGGCGGTCGCGCTCCTTGACCGCCGCGTCGGCCCGCGACTTCTCCCGCGAGACCAGCTTGCGCTCCCGCGACAGCGCCGCCGCCGACTCCTCCTCGATCCCCGCCGTCTTGGCGGTCAGCCGCTCCACCTCACCGGCGGCCTGCGCCGCCTCCTGGAGCGCGACCGCCCGGTCCCGCTCGGCCGCGGCTGCGGCCCGTTCCGCTCTGACGGCCCGCTCCACGGCCCGGCCGCGTTCCTGCGCCGCCGCCTCCTCCCGGGCCCTCGCGCCGACCGCCTCACGTTCGGCCTGCTCCCGTGCCCGCACGGCCGCCGCCGTCTCTTCCCGCGCGCGGTCACGTTCCGCCCGTGCCTGGCCGGCGGCCTGCTCAGCGCGTACGGCCTGCGCCCGAGCCTCAGCGATCTGCCCTTCGGCAAGTTCCACCCGCTCCGCGAGCTCCCGTACTGCCTGATCCCTCGCCTCCTCGGCCACCTCCATCTGGTGAGCCGCCTCCGCGGCCTGCCGCTCGGCCGCCTCAGCGCGCCGCTGCGCCTCCTCCGCCGACTGCAGCGCCTGCCTTTCGGTGCTGGCCGCCTCGCGCAACGCCGCCAGTGCCTGCTCGCGGGCCCGTTCGGCGTCGGCCAGCGCGGTGTCGCGCTCGTGCTCCGCCCCCTCCAGCCGCGACCGCATGTCAGCTGTCTGCCGGCGAGCGTGCTCGGTGGCCTCACGGGCCAGGCGTACCTGCTCGAACGCCTGCTCACGCTCCGTGCGCGCGATCGCCACCCGCGTGTGCGCCTCCGCCTGCACCGCGCTCAGTTTCGCCTCGACCCCGGCTGGGCTCAGCTCGTCGGCCAGCGCCCGCGCCAACGGCTCGATGGCCGACGCCAGCCCGCTTTCCATCCGGTCGTACAGCTGCTCTGCCCTGGCCAGCGCGCCTTCGAGCCCTGGTGTGGCCCGCCGCAATTCACGTTCGCGCTTGGCGACGGCCTGACAGTCCTTCTCCGGACAGTACGCCCTGGGGCGGCCCCTCCCCCGCCGCTGCTCGATCGGCGCACCGCAGTGCTTACAAGGCGTCACCACGCTGGCCTCTTCTGTCACGGCGACAGCGTAGCATTTTTTATTTTCCAGAAAACGCAAATCAGAAATTCGGATCTCCACCGCCGTCTGTGATCGTGGGCAACTTGCGAGAAGGCAGAATTCCCACAAGTTGAGCGGGCACGCTAGGGCATGCAGTCGTGACTCAAGCGCAAGGAGATGCCTACTGAGACTTGTCACCTAACTGTCCAGCGGGTTCGTCATCACCTGTCACTCAATTGGTCACCTCTTGTCACTCCGACACGCCTCCCGTGTGCGTAAATTGCCCCATCTTCTGCACGCTTGACATGAATACCATGCCATTGGCGACGCACTGCCGAAGTGCTATTTGCAATAGACGAATTTTAAGCGGATGCAAATATGGCTTCTTTTCTTTATATGATGCACTGCGGCCAGAGGGAAAGCGCGACGCGCTTCGTGTCTCCCCGCCTCTTCGGCGTGGATCGCATTGCTGGTCGGCAAGATTTGAGGGCCTCTCCGCTTGTCGCTATGAGGCAGATGCGACGCCCTGACCTGCGGACTTGTCCGATGCTGATCGCCAAGGCTGGCCTGAGTGTCAGAGGTGTGGTGCGACGGCGTACGGCTTGCTCGATCGTCTGAATCTTGCGCTCTTCCTACAGCTCCTCTGTTCGCGCGTGGGCGAACTGTGGCGTTTCAGGCGGAGGACAGGTGATGACCATCCCGAGGACAGCTTGGTGACCAACCAGCGTCCGAACAGCGGATTCGTCATGTGCTGTCCGTGTCTTTGGTCACCGATGTCCCCCGCCCTTATCGCCTCCTGAAGATCGGAAGATGGCACTGTCCGCGCTGCCGACCGGCCGACGGCACCACGGCGCCCTCGGCGCGCACAGACCATTCGTGGCGAAGGCCTCCTACTCCGTGCGGAAAGTGATCGCAAGGTAACGCCAAGTGGCTTGACTGGCCCTGCCAACTCGCTGGTACCGTTCACAGCGATTCCCCTACCCGCTTCGGTGGGTAGGTGCGGGCCCCGCCTGAAGGCGGGGCCCTTGCGTTATCACGACATGCTCGAAGGCGGCCGCCCGCTCCGGCGCCTGAGGGATCATGAGCGTTCGCCCTCCGGCGCGGGCGTCTCCCGTCGGGCGGCCCGCCTAGCGAGCACCGCCTCCAGCGGGACGCCGGGGATCTCCTCGCCGCGCTCGATCTTGCATTGGATGTCGTCGACCGTGTCCCACGCCCGCTGCCGGTGCTCGGGGTCCTGCATGCTGACGCACGCGATGATCCACCAGGTCTGGGTGAATTCCTCGACCCCGCGCCACTCGCCCGCGGCTCGGGCCTGCTCAACGACCACCGGCAGCCCGGCGTCGAAGCCCTTCCGATCGCGCGGATGAGACAGAGCCTCGCGGATCGTCGGCAGTGTCCTGGCCGGCCTCGGCTCCGGTGCGATGATCACTACTTTGGCCTCCTCTCCGATCGGTTCGCGCGAAGGCAGGTTAACGCCCGGTCGGGAGATTCCCCGTTCGGGGGCGGCCTGGTCGAGCGGACGCCTTCGTCGGGCGGAGACAGGATGAGCGCGTTGCAGGATGAGCATGCCCCGGGCGGTTGACCTGCGCCCGGCGCGGCGGACATGCGGGACAGCACGCCGGGGCACGGGCCGGGCTGCACGAGGCGGATCGGATCGGGTCAGAGACCCACGTTGCGCATCGCGTTGTCGCGCCAGCGGTCCACGGCCCGGATGTAGCGCAGCACGACGGGTGAGGCGGGGGCCCAGCGGCCGTGCTTGGCGATGACGGCGACCGGGACGCCGGCGGCGTAGGCCACGGTGGCGCCGCCGGCGCGCAGGCTGTGCGCGGTGACGGTGTGCGCGGAGGGCACGTTCGCGCGGACGGCCAGGTCGCGGACGATGACGTTGACCGCGTCGGCGCCGAGCGAGGGCCCGACGGTGCCGTGCCGGTTAATGCGGCGCAGCAGCCGTCCGGTGGTGTGCCCGGCCTGGTCGAGGACGTGGAGCCAGTCGCGCCAGGCGGCGACGGGATCGGTGAGCGGGTGGCTGCCGCGGGGGATGGCGATGGTCTCGCCGGCCGAGTCCTTGTCGGTCTTGGAGGTGCGGATGGTCACCTCCAGGCCGTCGGCGACCTCCCGCACGTCGTCGCGGGTGAGGGCGACGAGCTCGCTGCGGCGGCCCATCAGGGCCAGGCCGAGCACGAGCAGCAGGCGGTCACGGCGCCCGATCGGGGTGGCCAGGTCGCAGGCGGCGACCATGGCGCGCAGCGCGTCGATGGTGATGGGCGGGGCCTCGCGCTGGCCGCGGCCGCCGTTCTCGGCGCGCCGGCGCTTGTAGGCGCGCAGCGCGAGCCGGGCGGCCTCGGTGGCGGGCTGGCCGGGGTGGCCGGACAGCCGGTGCATGGTGCGCACGGCGGCCAGGGCCTGCTCGATGCTGGCCGGGGCCTGCCCGGCCGTGCACAGCGCTGCGGTGTATTCGGCCAGGGTGGCGCCGGTGGCGGGCAGCGTGAGGCGGCCCTGGGCCGTGCACCAGTCGGCGAAGGCGGCCCATTGGCGGGCGTAGGCGCGGCGGGTGTTGGCGGGCACCCCGTCGGCGATGAGGCGCCGGGTGTCGGCGCTGAGCGCGTGGTCGGCGGCGGTGTGCCCGCCGCCATTTTCTGGGGTCCCGGAAATCAGCGGGTGCTCCCCCGCCGCCGGCAGTGGCCCGCTCTCACCCATGTCCGCTTTGTCCCCTTTCTGCGAGCACCCGCGCGATCATCTCTGACCCGCGATAAGGAAGGTTATCACGGGTCAGCCTACGCAGCACGAGCGTTCGCGAACGCACGAAGCTCCTGCGATCGAACGCTGCGAACGCTAATCTGCTGCTGTGGCGAACGATCAGGAAACTGTGGCGGCGGGCGTACCGGCCGGAAGTGACGACGAGGTCGATAGCGGGACGATCGGCACGACTGAGCAGCTGCGGTGTGCCGGTCCTGGTTGTGCCAAGGCCCTGCCCGGGCGCAGCAGCCGCGCCAAGTACTGCAGCGACGCCTGCCGGGCGGCCGCCTACCGGGCGCGCACCACGGCGCATGCCGCCCCCGTAGCGAACGCGCTGCTGCGCACCCAAGATCTCCTTGCCCCGCTGCTGGCCGCCGGCGAGCAATGGCAGGCCGCCCAGGAGGCGCTGCGCGCCCAGCTCGCCGAGCTGAACAGCGGCGCGCTGGCCCAGGTGGAGGCCGCCGAACAGGCCGCCGAGGAAGCCCGCGCCGCCGCCGCGGCGGCCGAGCAACGCGCCACGACCACGGCCAACACCGCCGCAGCCCGGATCGCCACGGCCGAGCACGAGCGCGCCCAGGCCGAGGGCGCCCGTAGCCGCGCCGAGGAGCGTGAGCAGGAGGCCTGGCGACAGGTCGGCGAGCATCAGAACGCACGCGCCCAGGCCGCGCAGGTCGCCGCCGACGCCGCCGACCAGCAGCGGCGAGCCGAGCACGACCGTAACGCCGCCCGCCAGCGAACCGCCGAACTCACCGAACTGCACGCCACCGCGACCGCCCGCATCACCGAGTTGGAACAGCAGGCCAGCGACCAGCAGCACGAGCTCGCCGACCTCCGTCGCCGGCTGAAGGAACAGGAAGCCCGGACCCGGAAAGCCGAGCAGGAACACGACCAGGCCCGCGGCACCGCCACAGCGCACGCCGAGGAGGCCGATCGGCTCCGCCAGGCGCTGGCCAACGAACAACAGCGGCGCGAACAGGCGGTCACCGCCGCCGCAGTGGCCGAGCAGGCCCGCACCGCCGCCGAACAGGCCACCACCACAGCCGTCGGCGAGGCTGCGCGGCTGCGTGACCAACTCGCCGACCTCACCAACACGCTAAAGACGGCCCAGCAGCAACGCCAGGAGGCCGAAACTGCCGCTGCGGTCGCCGCTGCCCTGCTGCGTGAGCAGAGATCCACCGCACCCTCGGCTGGCCCTGATCCCGTCACACTCCCGCATTCCCGCATGAGCGGCCAAGAGAACTCTCCGCTTGCGCGTACCGCGGTTGTAGAGAAGAACGCTCGAGAAGAGGCCGTGCCGGAAGATTCATAACCGAGCACGTTGTTCGCATCAGGCATTCCGAAACGCTGGATGCGATCAGTCGGCCCTGCGCGCAGCATTCGTCCGGAATCCCTCGCCGTCGGGACCTCGGCCAAGGCCGTTGCGTTCTCGACTGGTGAGACTGCTGCGCCCCTGGGTCGAGTGGCCCAATGCCGTTTAGATAGCAGTTGATCATGGTTTTCGCTGGGTGGCCGATGGTGCGGGCAAGAGCGTGACGGTCGGTGGTCCTGCGTACCGGATGCCCTTGTCGGAGGGGCGTCGCTCGCGGTAGCTGCTCTTTCGGGAGCGTTTGACGGCTCGTGGGTAGGAGCGGTGGCGGCGGCGTGGGTTCGTGTTCCGTCGGTGCGCGACGTGATGGAGGGCCCGGTTCCAGGTGGCGTCGGGTGGCTCAGGGGGAAAAGGCCGCGCGGTCGGTGACCGAGCGGCGCACGATGCGGACGGTGCCCAGGAACTTGATCCGGTCGGGGTCGATCCCGGCGGTGGTGGCGGCGGTGCAGATCAGGGTGCATAACGCCCAGTGGGTCAAGAGGTAGGCCCAGATTTCCTGGTAGGCCAGCTCTGGGGTGCGGGAGCGGAGGATCCGGCCCGGCCCTCGCAGGTGCGTCTTGAGCTGATCGATGCCGGTTTCGGCCTCCCAGCGATCGTGGTAGCAACGGGCCAACTCTTCGGCCGTGGCCTCGGCCGGGTCGAGAATGCTGGTGATCAGCCGGATGTGCTCGCCCTTGCGGTCGGGCACGGTGTAGTCGACCACCCGGACGATCACCGCGTGCTCGGGGTTGAGGTCTCGTCCCTGGCGGGCGGCCTCGCGCAGCCGGTCCTTTTGTGACTGGCGCAGGCCGGCGGGTTTGGTGATGACGGCGAGCCAGGACCCGTCGGCCAGGTCACGCAGCCAGTACGGGCGCAGCCCGGCCTGGACCCGCCACAGCAGATGCGCGCCACCACGGCGGGCCTCGTTCCAGGCGGGGAAGCTGTAGAAGCCGCGGTCGGCGGTGAGCAGCATCTCCGCGGTCAAGCGCCGATACAGGGAGAAGGCGAGAGTCTGCTCGCCGGCCCAGCAGCCCGCCACATCGGCGGCCACGATGGCGTGGCTGGCGCACTCGCTGATGGCGACCACCCGGGCCTGCGGGAACGCGGTCTCATAACCGCCTGCGCTGTCGCGGCCGAACTCGGCGACGTTGGCCTCGGTGTCGGGCAGATCCAGAACGAACCCGTCGATCGCCATCACCCGCAGGCCGTGCAGCCACGCGCCCGGCGTCGACTCGGTTGCCGCAGGCCGGGCGATCTGCTGGAACACGTCCTTGACCGGCTCGGTTCCCAGGCGCTGGCGGGCTTGGGTGATCGCCCCACGGGTCGGCGCCTGCCAGCGCGCCCCCGGCACCAGGGCCAGCATGCCCGTCAGCTTCTCGGCGACCTCCTCGTAGTCGTCGTCCGGGTAGAGGCACAACGCGATCAGCAGGTAGATGACCACATGCGCGGGGAGTTTGCGAACGCGACGCTCCCGGCATCCGTGCGTGGCGATGGCCGCGTCCAGGGCCTGGCGAGGGATCAGCGATGTCAGCGCTCCGACGGCAATCAGATTTGTCAACCGCCCCGAACTGCCTGTGTCATCCGACAAGATCACCAAACGACGCTACCAGCAAGATCGCTATCTAAACGGCATTGTTGCGCCACGCGCACGGAGAGGAGCGGTCTGTGAGGTAGGAGAGGACCGTATCGCTGTGCTGCTGCACGGAAGATGAAGGATTGGTGGCCCTTCGGCGTCGTCCTGCGGGG
>NZ_JAAAHR010000092.1:0-35511 GCF_009908215.1 Nonomuraea sp. K271
CCCCACCACCCCGCCTCCGAGCGCCACGCCCACCTCGTCCCCGACCGCCGGGACGAAGGGCCTGCTCAGCCCGCTGAAGTACAAACTCAGCCTCACCGGGCAGCGGCAGCAGAACGGCTACTACTGCGTGCCCGCTTCGTCGTCGATGAGCCTGTCGACCTTCGGCATCAAGGTCAGCCAGGCGACCCTGGCGAAGAAGATGAAGACCGCCGCTCCCGGCGGCACCACGGGCAACGCCGTCACGCCGGTGCTCAACGCGTACGTCAAGTCGAAGGGATTCCGGTTCACGGTCCCGAAGAGCGGGGACGGCAACGCGCTAGTGCTCATGGACCGGATCTCCACCAACGTCGGCGACTACCACAAGGCGCCGCTGCTCGGGGTCTGGATGGAGCAGCTGCCCTGGAACAAGGGCAAGGTCAACGGCACCAAGGTCGCGCACGCGATCATCGCGTACGGCTACGACAAGCTGGCCGGCACCATCACCGTCTACGACCCGGGCAGATCGACCGGCGGCTCCCACACCGTCAGCGCCTCCACCCTGGCCAAGACCCTGCAGCCGGGCTGGAACATGTACTTCATCGAGAAGCTCTGATTCACTACACGGATGCTGCACCACGTCGAGCTCTGGGTGCCCGACCTGCCCCGCGCCACCGAGAGCTGGCAGTGGCTGTTGGCGGCCCTCGGCTACACCCCCTACCAGGAGTGGAGCGACGGCCGTAGCTGGCAGTCGGGGCGTACGTACGTGGTGCTGGAGCAGTCGCCGGCGCTCACCGCCGACCGGCACGACCGCCGCCGGCCCGGACTGAACCACCTGGCCTTCCACGTGGACGGCCGGGCCCGGCTCGACGAGCTGGTGGGGGAGGCGCCGGCGTACGGCTGGACCCTGCTGTTCCCCGACCGGCACCCGCATGCCGGCGGGGACGAGCACTACGCCGCCTACCTGGAGGACCGCGACGGGTTCGAGGTGGAACTGGTCGCGTCTACCGCTCAGGACCTCCCGCCCGCGACGTGACGAGGTACCGGCTTCGAGCACTGTGGTGACGTTGAGCGCCATTTCGCTGCTCCATCGTCCGTCGTTGTCCATCCAGGCGATCACCGGCCGCCCCTGGCCGTCCAGCGTCATGGCCAGGCTCTCGCCGAGGCCATGCCGGATCCTGGCCACACCGGCGCTCCGGCACCGGCCGCCCGAGCAGGCGGCCAGCACGATCTGCTGAGCGTCGGGGTCCTGGTAGGCCACCAGCGCTCGCCCGGCCTCGTCCAGTGCCAGGGCCGGTAGCACGCGATCGAGGGCCGGCTGAGCCCGTCTTGACCGAGGATGAACCAGTGTTTGACCGGGCGTCCTCTCTTGTCACGGCCTCCGGTACCCGCCAGCGGCCTACACGTATCCCCTGTTATGGTCTTACCTCGCCTTAAAAAGCTAGTAAATATTTCTTCATCGGAGGGGTCATGCGGACCAAGAGGAAGATCGCTGTCGTCGCGTCCGTGGTAGCCGGACTCGCCGCACCGGCCGTGGCGGTGGCTCCCGCGGCCACCGCCCAGACCGGGCCGGCGTGGTACGCCTACCACAATGCGAGCCCCGCCAAGAGCGTGGCTCATGTGAAGACCCTCAAGAGCCGCGGATACCGTCCGATCACGGTGAACGTCTCCGACGGCGAGCGCTACGCGGCCGTGTGGGTCAAGGGCTCTGGGCCGGAGTGGGGCATCTGGCAGGGCATGTCCCCCGCCGACTTCCAGGCCAAGTTCGACGGCGCCATGAAGCAGGGCGCGCAGCCGATCTCCGTCTCCGCCACGGGCTCGGGCTCCTCCGCCGTGTTCACGGCCATCTGGGAGAAGCGCCGCGGCGCGTTCTACACCAAGCACGGCCTCACGCCCGCACAGTTCGCCGCCTACAACAAGAAGGCCACCGCCCAGGGGCTCGCGCTCTCCTCCGTCGACGCCTACGGCACCCCCGGCGACATCCGCTACGTGGGCGTCTGGACCACCAACTCCGGCGGCGCCTGGTACTACACGTACGGCCTGTCGCCCCAGCGGCACAAGGCGGCGGCCGAGGAGAAGAAGGCGAAGGGCTACCGGCCGGTCAAGGTGGCGGTGGCGCCCGACGGCACGTACACGGCCGTGTGGCGCAAGGACGGGCGCAAGTCCTGGGCCCACTACGTCGACATGTCCGCGTCCGGCTACCAGCAGCGGTTCGACACCTTCAAGAGCCGCGGCCTGCATCCCGTGCAGGTGAACGCCGAGAACGGCAAGTACGCCGCCATCTGGGAGTAGGACAGGGCTCATCTGGCCAGGACGCGGACGTCTCCCGTCCCGCTGCGGGCGACGATCATGCGGGAGCTCTTCGTCTCGCGCTTGACCGTGGTGCGCTCGCGGCCGTCCTTGCTCGTGGCGGTCACCGCGTACGGGCCGGGCGGCACCTTCGCGGTCACCCTGCCGTCGCGGGAGATCAGGTCGAGGTCGGTGGGCGGGCGGTCGAACGTCACGTCGATCGACCCGTCGAGCGTCCGGCACCTGACCGCGGCCGACGTGAGGCCCTCGGCCCTGATCGAGCCCTCGGTGCGCAGCCGCAGCCGTCCCGAGGCGCCCGTCACCTGGACGTCGTCGCGGCTCACCACGTCGACGTCCTGGGTGAGGCCCTTCAGTACGACCCCGTCGGCCGCCTGGACGGACAGCCGGACGCCGGGCGGGACCCGGACGTGGTAGCGGGCGCCGCAGTCGCCGAACACCATGGTGCAGTCGGCGCCGAGGCGGAGCGTGCCGTCGCGCAGGGACCAGGTGGCGTTGCCCTCGCCGGCGGCCTTGCCGCGTACCCACCGCTCCACCTCGACCCGCCCTCCGGTGCCCTGGAGCACGCGCACGCCGCCCACGGACGACCGGATCGACAGCGCGGTCCCCGTGAAGGCGAACGACTGCGCGGAGCGCACCTCGTCGGCGTCCAGGCTCACGCTGCAGGCCGTCACGGCCATGGCCGTGACGGCCGCGCCGGCCACTAACACTGTGATCTGCCTCATGAGGTCGATGGTGGCGAGACGACGCCCGCCCGCCATCGGCCGGAGGACCGAACGTCGTCAGCCGCCCATCGGCCATTCAGCCATTCGCCTCAGAGGGCCGACAGCAGCGCGTGGACGTGGCGCAGCGGGCCGGACCCCAGCGGGCGCACCGCCACCGTGTCGGCGCCCGCCGCCCACAGGCTCTTGACCTGCGCCGCAGCCTGCTCGGGTGTTCCGGCCGCCATCACCACGTCCTCGGGCGGCACGCCCAGGAACTCCGCCTGCCCGGCCACGGCCTCACCGGTCGCCCCGGCCGCGTCGTCCCCGATGTGCAGGTAGGTGAAGACCACCAGCTCGTGGCCGGCGCCGCCGCCGATCCGCGCCCGGATGCCGGGCAACTGCTCCGGCCCGACGCCCTCGGGCAGGATCGTGCCCTGCGCGACCCGCCCCGACAGCGCCAGCGAGCGCGGGCCCTTCACCCCGGCGAGCACGGGCGGCGGCTCGGCGGGCGGATGCACCAGCGACACGCCGTCAAGACGTACGGACCGGCCGTCCAGGGTGACCGTCTCGCCGCGCAGCAGCGCGCGTACGGACGTGATCGTCTCCTCGAGAAGTGACAGCGGCGAGGGAACGGCCGCGCCGACCTGGCGCATCCATCCGGGTACGCCGTGCCCGATGCCGGCCGCGAGCCGGCCGGGGTGCAGGCGGGACAGGTTGCCCAGCTCCATCGCCAGCAGCATCGGGTTGCGCAGGGGAGCGGGGGTGATGCCGATGCCGACGCGCAGCCGGGAGGTGACGGCGAGCGCGGTGGCCGCCGCCGAGACGCCGCCCGTCCAGCCGAGGTCCTCCACCACCCACAGGTCGCCGACGACGGTGCCGTCGAGTTCTCGGGCGAACGGGATCAGCTGCTCGGGCGGCAGGTCCCGGTCGAACATGACGCCAAGCCTCACGATGCCCTCCAGTAGTAGCGGTAGAGCCGGCCGACCTCCGAGTAGCCGGCGCGCAGGAACGCGGCGGCCGTCGGAAGGTTGGCGGTGTCGGTGGCCGCGACGATGCGCGGCACGCCCGCCTCGGCGAGCGTGCGGGTGCCCCTGGCCAGCAGGTCGTTGACGTAGCCGCGGCCGCGGTGCTCGGGCAGCACGCCGATGTAGGCGATGGAGTGGTCGTCGGGGGCGACCAGCCCGACGGGGGTGTCGCCGAGGTGGCCGATGACGAACCAGTCGGGCTTGGCCTTGCGGCTGAGCAGGTCGTCGTACATCCACCGGGCCTCGCGCTCGGCCCCGACGGTGGCCACCTCGACCCGGGTGTCGTGGTCGAGCGAGCCTTCGGAGACGCGGACGAGGATGTCGAGCACGTAGGACGGGTCCATGCGGCGCGCGGGGCGGTAGGACAGCCGGCCGGGGTCGTCGGGCAGGTCGGTGCCCGCCGCCCATTCGAGCATGAGCCGCTCGACCTCCATGGTGAAGCCGGCCAGGGTCAGGGCCTCGTGCTCGACGGCGCGGTCGACGACGGGGGAGAGTCCGGGTTTGAGGGGGATGTCGTGGATCATCTTGCTCAGCCCCATCTCGTCCAGGCTGCGGCGCAGCAGGCCGGCGGCGGCGACGGGGTCGGGACCGGGGTCGAACTGCCAGGTGATCACCGGCGGGGAGCCGCGAAAGGGCGCCCAGTAGGCCAGGCGGGCCTGCCCTTCCGTGAAGCACCACTCGGGGCGCGTCTTGCCTTCGTCGAAAGCGGACACCAGCTGGGAGCGGGCAGGCTCGGGGAACTGGTCGAACAACGTGAAAGCCTCCATGCGCGCGAAGGGGCTCCCGTAGGGTGCGCCCACGAGGACATCTTCTCGCACGCCCCGCGCCGTTCAAGCCCGCTCGTTGGTCAGGCGGCGTCGTCCAGGGCCGTGCGTGCCTCGCCGAGCGACTCCGTGGTCTCGAAATGGTGGTCGAGGTTGGTGATGGTCAGCAGGTGGCGGATCATGCCGGGGCCGACCACGAGGATCAGGCGGCCGTGCCGCTGGTGCACCTGGTTGAACGTGGAGACCAGCACGCCCAGTCCGACGGAGTCGCAGAAGGGGACCTCGGTCAGGTCGATGACCAGGTGGAGCGGGTCGGCGGCGGCCATCGCCTGCTCGAGCTCCGCCTGCAACCTCGGGGCCCCTGCCACGTCAAGGTCGCCAACGATGTGGACCACCGTGCAGCGGTCCTCCCGCCACTGTCTGACCAGCATGGGCCTCACCTGTCCCGACCGGCAGAAAGATATGCCTATTTCTTACATATGTTCTGCATTGCCGTTTTGGTGGATGGTGTAACGCTCGGCTTCGGCGTCGGCATGGATGTCGTAGCCTTCTGCCGGACCTTGGGCTGATCGCTGCCGAGAATCAGCTCGATGCCGTCGATGTCCACCTCACGCACCTCCGACCCGGGGATGGCCTCGGCCACCACCCGCGCGGCGGCCTCCTGGCCCTTGCCGTGGCGCACGATCGTCTTGCCGTAGTCGTGCTTGTTGGTGTTGCCCGGCTGATCGGGCACCTTGAACCCGTACGCGACCAGAGCCTCCTTCGTACGGGCGCCGAGCCCGTTGATCAGCGTGCCGTTCTTGATCGTGAGCGAGATGTCTTCCGGCGGGATGGAGGACGGCTTGGCCGACGGCGTGGCGGAGGCCGACGGGGTCGGCTGGGCCGGGTCGCGGTCGGCGTCGATCCTGGCGAACATGTCGCGGGCCGCCCGCTCGTCCCACACCACCGCCGACTCCCCGGTGGGCGTCTCGAAGTCGACGTCGGCCAGCGGCACCTCGGCGAACTTCACGTCCCGCAGCGAGACGTCCCTGAGCTGGGTGGCCAGGCCGATCAGCCCGTCGTCGGGATCGACCTTGACCGTGCTCAGCGTCGAGTTGACGAAAGAGGCCAGTGTGCCGGGGTTGGCCAGCGTGCCCGCGCTCGACGCCCGGTCGAGCAGCGCGGAGATGACCTGCTGCTGCCGATCGATGCGGTCGAGGTCGGAACGGGCGGTGGCGCGGGTGCGGGCGTAGCCGAGCGCCTGCACGCCGTCGAGCTTGTGGGTGCCCGCCGGCAGGTCGAGCGCGATCCGCTGGTCCTTGATCGGCACGGGCGTGCACACGGTCACCCCGCCGAGCGAGTCGACCACGTCGATGAAGCCGAGGATGTTGACCTCGATGTAGCGGTTGATCTGCAACCCGGTGGCGGCCTCGACGGTCTGCCTGGCCAGCTTGGGCCCGCCGAACTGGTAGGCCGAGTTGATCTTGTGATGGCCCTTGCCGGGCACCGTCACCCACGTGTCGCGCGGCAGGCTCACCACCGTGACCTTGCGGTGGTCCTCCGACAGGTGGATGACCATCATGGTGTCGGTGCGCTGCCCGGACTCGCGGCCCAGCTTGAGGCGGTTCTGCTGCTGGCGGGTCAGGTCGTCGCGCTTGTCGACGCCCACCAGCAGGATGTTCTCGGCGCCGCGGGACGAGGCCGCGGTCACGCCCGCGTCGACCGTGCCGATCTGGCGCGGGGCCGCCCACACCACGCCGGTCGTGACGAGGACGCACGCGGACAGGAAACCCGCGATCATCAGGTTGCGGCGGCGGGCCCTGGCGCTCCTGAGCGGCCTGCGGGTGCGGGATGGCGGGAGCTTGACGCCGCCATAGGCGTCTCCGCCCACGAGCACACCGGCGTCCTCCTCGCCCGGCTCGCGCATGCAAGTCCCCCTCTGTTCACGCCGGAGGATCGGGCTGTCGATTGCCCTCCTCCCCTGCCCGTACAGTAGCGTGAGCCCCGCCATGAAGCAGTTCCCCGACTCGCCGCACGCTCCCGCGGAGACGCGTGCCTGGCCCCCCATCTCCGTCGTCATGCCGGTCCTCAACGAGGAACGGCATCTCCGCGAGGCCGTCGACCAGGTCCTCGCCCAGAGTTACCCCGGTGAGATCGAGGTCGTCCTCGCCGTGGGTCCCTCACAAGACCGCACCCAGGAGGTCGCCGACGCCATCGCGGCGGCCGACCCACGGGTGACCGTCGTGCCCAACCCCACGGGCCGCACCCCCAACGCGCTCAACGCCGCCATCGCCGCATCGCGCAACGGCATCATCGCCAGGGTCGACGGGCACGCCATGCTGCCCTCCGACTACCTGCGCGTGGCGGTGGAGACGCTGATGGAGACCGGCGCCGACAACGTCGGCGGCGTGATGGCCGCCGAAGGCGTCACGCCGTTCGAGCAGGCCGTGGCCTGCGCCATGACCTCCAAGATCGGTGTGGGCGCCGCGGCCTTCCACGTGGGCGGCACGGCGGGCCCCGCCGACACCGTCTACCTCGGCGTGTTCCGGCGCTCGGCGCTCGTCCGGGTCGGCGGCTACGACGAGCACTTCCAGCGCGCCCAGGACTGGGAGATGAACCACCGCATCCGCCAGAGCGGCGGCCTGGTGTGGTTCCAGCCCCGCATGCGGGTCACCTACCGGCCGCGGCCCAACGTCAAGGCGCTGGCCCGGCAGTATTTCCACTACGGCCGCTGGCGGCGCGTGGTCGCGCGCACCCACGAGGGCACGATCAACCTGCGCTATCTCGCGCCGCCCGCCGCGGTGCTGGCCATGCTGCTCGCGCTGGCCGCCTCGCCGTTCTTGCCGCTCGCGCTGGTCGTCCCGGGGGGCTACGCGCTGGCCATCGTGGCCGGCTCGGCGCTGACGGGCAGCGGGCTGCCGGCCACCGCGAAACTGCGCCTGCCGATCGTGTACGCCACCATGCACTGCTCCTGGGGCTGGGGCTTCCTCACCAGCCCCAGGAAACTGGCCAGGCCGCCGCGGTGAGGTCGCTCAGCCCGCGAGCCCCCGCTCGATGGCCGCGTTGAAACGGGTCAGCGCGTCCGGATACTCCGGCCCGAGCAGATAGGCCCTGAGCTTGACCCTGGCCCGGGCCAGCGTGTCCTTCCCCCCGAGGAAGTCCGCCAGTCCGGCCAGGTCCTGGCCGAGCAGCTCGCCCGCCTCGGTGCTCGGGTAACGCTCGTGGAAGGCCTGCTCCGGCAGGCCCGCCACGTTCGTCACCGCGTACGGCTTCTCGCTGGCCAGGAAGTCGGCCACGACGCTGGAGATGTCCGTGATGAGCAGGTCGCACTGGTTGAAGCAGTCGTAGAGATGCGGCTCCGAGCCGGTGACGACCAGGTGCCTGATCGTCGGCGCCTCGCCGGCCGCCGCCGACGGATGCCTCGCCTTCGACGTGGCCAGCTCGGCCTCCTCGATCATGGTGACGATCTTCCGGTGCGCCCGGACGGCGCTCTTGTCGCGGTGGCCGGTCAGCGGATGCGGCTTGTAGATCACGCGCAGGCGCGGACGGTGGTCGAGCAGCGCCCGCACGATGCGCGGGCCCATGCTGATCAGCGACGTGTGCAGCAGGTCGTCGCTCCAGCCCTCCCAGGTCGGGGCGTACAACACGGTCCGGTACGGCAGTCCTGGCCCCTCCGTCGAGATGCCTTCGAGCTGCGGCCTGCCCACCTCGTGGATGTTCTCGTCCCTGACCCCCACCCTGGCGCGGCGGTAGCGGTCGCGGCCGGCCGGTCCGGCCACCCACACTTCGTCGTAGACCCGGGAGAACGGGTTGAACGACGCCTCCTTGTCGCTGTCGCCGTGGTTGAGGAACACGCTGCGCAGGGTCGGAATGCGCAGCATGTGCACGTTGCGGCCGGCGTTGGAGACGTACAGGCAGAGTTTGGCGTCGGCCAGGGCGCGAAAGCTCATCAGGTCGGCCGACGAAGGGAAGCACACCATCGGCAGGGTGGTCGGCTCCAGGTGGGCGGCCATGCCGCGCTCGCGGAGCACGACGATGGCGCGCCTGTCGATGCGTTCGAGCACGGGCAGCCACATCCGGGCCTGGTAGGCGGCGGCGGGGGCGCCGGAGAAGTACAGGACGACCTCGGGGCGGTACTTCTCCACCTGCTCCGCCACGACCTCCATGACCCTCGCCCGGTCGGTGAGGGGGGCGGCACGGCGTACGTACGGGATGAGCGCGAGCGTGCCGGCGGCGCCGAGCGCGACGGCGAGGCCCGCCCCGAGCGCCGCCACCCTGACGTCGAACGCCGCGCCGAGCACCGGCAGCGCGTCGAGATAGAGGAGACGCGCGCTGCGGTCGTCACGCAGGAAGCGGGGCGGCAGCTTGGGGACGCGGAGTGTGGAGACGTCGAGGTTGCGGGTCGTCACCGGCATCCGGCTGAGCATCTGCTTGAGCCGCAGGGCCAGGCCGGCGTGCCCGGCGCGTACGACGTGGATCGCGAACACGCCGGCCGCCATCCCGAGGAACCACGGCGAGTCGGGCCCGGCCGTCCGCGCCACCAGCAGCAGCGCCATGGTCTCCCTGGCCGCGAAGCGCAGCGTGAGCCCGAGATGCACCTTGCACAGCAGGTCGGGCAGTGGCCGGCCGGCCCGCGGAGCCACGTGCTCCACCAGATAGGAGGCCGCGGCGACGGCCCCGAACACCACCGGCGCCGGCCACAGGGCCGACGCCAGCAGGACGGGGTAGCAGCCGAGCAGTGCCGCGATCAAGATGAGTCTCCTCATGTGATCGCACGGTAACAAGTCTCGGGTCAAGCGTCGTCCACGCCCACCTCTATGACTTGCCCTGATAGGTCGGAGATGAGGATGTCCAGCGAGGTCTGCGCGACGAGGTGCTGAGACGTACCGATATTGAGGCAGTTGACCCGGATGCCGTCAGCAGCCCATTCGCGGGCCAGCGCCCGGGTGAGCCCGGCCACCGCGGCCCGCGAGGCCGCGTGCAGCGCCCCGGAACCGGGCGGGGCGTGCAGCAGCAGGCTGCCGCGCAGGTGCGGGCGGGCGGCGCGGGCCACGTTGAGCGTGCCCAGATGGTTGACGCCCACCGCCTCGGCGACGTGCTCGCCCGTGGCCTCGGCGAGCCCGCCCGTGTGGCCGGCGACCGCCGCGTTCACCACGTGATCGACGCCTCCCACGCCCTCGAGTGCCTTGGCCACCGCGCCGGCGTCGTCGACGCGCACCCCGTCGGCCTCGGAGAAGGTGTGCACACGGGCGCCGCGGGCGGCGGCCAGCTCCGCGATCTCCGCCGAGCCGAAGACCACCACGCTCTGCCCGTCCAGCCCTTCGGGACCGCCCGCCGGTACCCTCGCGGCGAGCTGGAAGAGCCGCTCGGCGATGTGCAGGTCGGCCGGATGGGTGACCTTGATGTTGTGCTCGCTGCCCGGCACCAGATGGATCGGGACGCCGGGCAGATAGCGCAGGACCACGCCGCAGTCGTCGGTGGCGGGCCGCTCGCCGAAGCCGGGGTCGGCCATGGCCCGCGCGTACGCCTCGCGGATCAGCGAGAGCCGGAAACACTGGGGGGTCTGGCTGCGGCGCAACCGCGACCGGTCGAGCACGTCGCCGATCACCTCGCCGCCGGGCGCCGGCTCGGCCACCAGCACCGTGTCGGAGCTCGGGATCGCCACGTTGACGGCCGGGTGCTCGCGCAGAGCCCTGACGCAGTCGGTGATGATGCGCGGCCCCACGAGCGGGCGTACGGCGTCGTGCAGCAGCACGTTGCACTCCTGCGTGCCGAGCGCCCGCAACGCCCGCCACGTGCTCTCGGTACGGCTCGCGCCGCCGTCGACCACCTGGCTGACCTTGCCGTAGCCGCCCCGCGCGACGATCTCGCGCACCCGGTCGGCGTGTCCCGGCGTCATCAGCACCACGATCTCGTCGATCTCGGGGGCGCGCTCGAACACCTCCAGCGAGTGCTCGATGATGGTCCGTCCCGCCACCTCGACGAGCTGTTTGGGCGTGTCGCGCCCGAACCGCTGCCCCACGCCGCCCGCGAGGAGCACCCCAACCGACCGCAGCCGTGACGTCATACCGCGAGCCTAACGGTCCTGTTCCGTGATATCGCGCTGACCTGTCGCTACGCTGTGCCTACGCACCCACGTGCCCACGCGCTCCCGACCCGACCGGGAGGAGACCTGTGCCTTGCCCGACTCTATGACGCGAAGTGGCACCACCAGCCCGCACACCACCGTCGTGGTCCTCGCCACGACCCCGGCATGCGGGCTCACCTGCGACGCCGGCACACTGCTCGACCGGCTCGGCGACCAGCTCGCCACGCTTCCGGTGCGTGAGGTGCACATGGTGACCCCCAGCGGCGGCCTCGGCGCCGACCTGCGCGGGGTGGCCAAGATCGCGCGCACCACCAACGGCGCCGTCGCCGTGCTGCCCGGCGACCTCGTCGTCCACACCGAGGCGCTGGCCCTGCTGCTCGAACACCCCGCCCACGACACGGGCGCGCTGGTCTGCCGCGACACGGCCGCGGCTCCGCTGCGGCCGCCCGTACGCGTCGAAGGCGCCAAGGTCGTCGCCGCGGGCAGCTCGTTCCACCTCGTCCCCGAGGCGAACGCCACGTTCAGGGGCGTGCTGCAGGCCTCCGAATCCGACCTCGGCGTGCTCGCCGACATCGCCGAGGAGCTGGCCGAGCTGGCCGACACCGGCCGCCTCGGCCCTGTCACCCCGGTCGAGGCCGTCGACCTGCTGCTCGTCGGGCTGGTCAGATCGGGCGTGGCGGTGCGCGCGGCGACACTCGGGCCGCTGCACGCCGACCGGGTGACCGGCCAGATCTCCGCCGACGCAGCCCTGGCCAAGCTGGCCGAGGTCGACGAGGCCAAGGTCAAGATCGAGACCGCCGTCAAGCACGACGACGGCTTCTTCGCGACCTACTTCGTCTCCACCTGGACCCGCCACCTGATCAGGCCGGCCGCCCTGCTCAAGCTGACGCCCAACACCGTCACCGGCGTCTCCGTCGGCCTGGCGCTGCTGGCGGCCGTCTGGTTCTCCGCCGGCACCCCGGCCACGCGGCTGGCCGGAGCGGTGCTGCTCTACCTGTCGTTCGCGCTCGACTGCCTCGACGGCCAGCTCGCCCGCTACACCCGCACGTTCTCCCCACTCGGCGCGTGGGCCGACGGCATGGCCGACCGGGTCAAGGAATACGTCGTCTACATCGGCCTGGCCGCCGGATACGCCGGGCCCCGCATCTGGTATCTCGCGGTCGCCGCGATGATCCTGCAGATCGTCCGGCACGCCGTCGACTACACGTACGCGGGGGCCGTGGCCGACACCGCCCGCGTCGGCGCCCTGTGGGGCCGGCCGGCCCGCTCCCTGCTGGAGTCGGAGGACGCCCGCCGCGCCAGGGGAGTGCTCGGCCTCGCCCAGCGGTTGGAACGCGACACCGTGACCCGCTGGCTCAAGAAGATCATTGTGCTGCCCATCGGCGAGCGCACCGCCCTGATCGCCGTCACCGCCGCATGCTGGAACGCCAAGGTCACGTTCCTGTCGCTGCTGTGCTGGGGCGGTGTGGCGGCCCTCTACCAGCTCTGCGGACGGATCGCGAGGTCGGCACGGTGACATCGGTCCACATGGCACCCGTCCCCAGCAGCACGGTCGTGGCCTACCGCGACGACGGGCCGCTCTCGCGCGCCATGGGCATGCTCGTGGCCGGGCAACTGCCGCCGCTGCCGCCGGTGATCGCGGGCACGTTCGTCACCGGGGTGCTGCTGGTGCTCGGGGTGGCCGGGTCCGACGGGCTCGCCGTGTTCGCGCCCGCCGTGACGCTGCTGCTGGCCGGGCCGGGCAGCAGCCACGCGCACGACGGCCGGCTCGACTGGCTGGTGCCGCCGATCCTGCGGGTCATCGAGTACACGTTCATCGCGGCGTGCGGCTTCGCCCACGGGGTGCACCCCGTGATCATCATGATGCTGCTCGGCGCGCTGGCCTTCCACCACTACGACCTGGTCCACCGGGTGCGCCAGCGGGTCTACGCCCCGGCCTGGCTGTCGACGTTCGGGCTCGGCTGGGACGGGCGGATGATGGTGGTCTCGCTGGTCGCTCTCACAGGCTGGCTGGCCGGCGGCTATGTGGTGTTCGCGCTCTATCTGTGGGTGTTGTTCGGCTGGGAGAGCCTCACATGCTGGCTGGCCGCCCCCCAGGCGGGTGCGGAAGCGGCGGATACGGGAACACAAGACTGATGACAGATTACCCACCGTAGGCCGAAAGGGAACTAACCTTTGGGCCTACGGTGGCGCGTCCAACGACCGCCCCACCCCCTGCGCGGGTCGCGTCCAGTGCCCCGCCGCACGTTACGACTGAGGAGTGCACGTTGCTGGGAATGGTTCTGGCCGCCGGGGCCGGACGACGCCTGCGGCCGTACACCGACACGCTGCCCAAGGCGCTCGTGCCGGTCGACGGCGAAACCACGATCATGGACATCTCGCTGCGCAACCTGGCCGAGGTGGACCTGCGGGAGGTCGTGGTCGTCGTCGGTTACGCGGCGCAGGCCGTCCACGACCGCAAGGAGGAGCTCGAGGACAGGCACGGCGTCAAGCTCACCCTCGTGCACAACGACAAGGCCGAGGAGTGGAACAACGCCTACTCCCTGTGGTGCGCACGCGACTACTTCGCCCAGGGCGCGCTGCTGGTCAACGGTGACACCGTGCACCCCGTCTCGGTGGAGAAGACCCTGCTGTCGGCCCCCGGGACGAGCGACATCCTGCTGGCCGTCGACAACGTGAAGAAGCTCGCCGACGAGGAGATGAAGGTCACGCTCTCGCCGGAGGGCGCGCTGCGCCGCATCACCAAGCTGATGGACCCGGCCGAGGCCTACGGCGAGTACATCGGCGCCACACTCATCCGGCCGGGGGCGGCCGAACGGCTGGCCGACGCGCTCAAGGCGACGTTCGAGCGCGACCCGCAGCTCTACTACGAGGACGGTTACCAGGAGATGGTCGAGCGCGGTGAGCTGATCCACGCCGCGCCCATCGGTGAGGTCGACTGGGTCGAGGTGGACAACCACGACGACCTGGCCAAGGCCCGCACCATAGCCGTGCGCTACTGAGGGGGCGCGATGCCGCTTCTAGCGAGAATGTTGCCGACGCCGCTGACCATGCAGGTCAGGCGGGGCGCGGTGGCGGAGCTCGGCGCGCTGCTGGCCGACAGCCGCGTGGCCACGTCCGGCAGGGTCGCCGTGGCCGTCGGGCCCGGCCAGGGCGACCACATCGAAAGCCTGATAGCGCCCACGCTGGGTGAGGCCGAGGTCTTCAGGGTGGCCGACGGCACGGTCGACGCGGCCGTCTCGCTCGGCGCCGACCTGCGCAAGGGCGCCTACGAGGTCGTGGTCGGCGTCGGTGGCGGCAAGACGATCGACGCGACGAAGTACGCCGCGTCGCTCGCCGGCATCCCGATGGTGGCCGTGGCCACCAACCTCGCCCACGACGGCATCTGCTCGCCCACCGCCTCCCTGGTCTACGACGGCGGCAAGGGCACGTTCGGGGTGCCGATGCCGCTGGCGATCCTTGTCGACCTCGACTTCGTGCACAGCGCGCCGCAGCAGCTCGTCAGGGCGGGCGTGGGCGACGTGGTGAGCAACCTGTCGGCGATCGAGGACTGGCAGCTCGGCAACGTCGAGCGCGGCGAGCCGATCGACGGGCTGGCCTGCTCCATGGCCCGCACCGCCGCGGAGGCGCTGATCGGGCGGGCCGACTCCATCGAGTCCGACGCGTTCCTCACCGTGCTGGCCGAGTCGCTGATCCTTTCGGGCATGTCGATGGTGATCGCCGGCTCCTCCCGGCCCGCGAGCGGTGGAGACCATGAGATCCTTCATGCCGTGGATCAGCTCTTCCCCGGCACCTCCAATCACGGCGAGCTCGCCGGGATCGGTGCCGCCTTCTGCTTCTTCCTCAGGCAGGACGACGCTCGCGTGACGCAGGTGACCCAATGCCTGCGCCGCCACGAGCTGCCGGTCGTCCCCGCCGACATCGGGCTGTCCAGCGAACAGTTCGCCGAGGCTGTCGCGCTGGCGCCGGCCACCCGTCCCGGCCGCTACACGATCCTGGAGCACCTGCGCATGCAGGACTCCGAGATCCACGATCGGGTGGAGGACTATGTCCGGGCCTTCGGTCGCTGAGCTGCGGCGGGTCGCCCAGCCCGACGGACACCTCCAGCGCAGGAACGGTGAGCACTGGGCGGGCGTCCTCTACATGCGCAGGATGTCCATCTACGTTACGTGGCTGATGGCCAGGACGCCGGTCACGCCCAACCAGCTCACCTGGGTGATGACGGTGGCCGGCGTCGTGGCCGGGGTCGTGCTGGCCCTGCCGGGGCTGTGGGCGGCCGTGTTCGCCGCCCTGCTCGTCCAGGTCTACCTCCTGCTCGACTGCTCCGACGGCGAGCTGGCGCGCTGGACGGGCAAGACCTCGCTGGTCGGCGTCTACCTCGACCGCGTCGGCGCCTACTTCACCGAGGCGGCGCTGCTCGCGGGGCTGGGCTGGCGGGCCTCGGTCGTCCTGCCCGACTGGTACACCGTGCTGGGGGTCGCCGCCGCGCTGGGCGCGATCCTCATCAAGGCCGAAACCGACCTCGTGGAGGTGGCGCGGGCCAAGGGCGGACTGGCGGCGGCGACCGAGGCCTCGGTGGGCCAGTTCCGCTCAGGGCTGCTGGGGCTGGGCAGGCGGGTGTTGTCGGCGACGAAGTTCCACCGCATCGTGCAGCCGGTGGAGCTGTCGCTGCTCGCGCTGGCGACCGCGGTGATCGATCTGGTGACCGGCGATCTCACCCCCACCAGGGTGTTGCTCGTCGCCTGTTTCGCCGCGGCCTGCCTCCAGGTTGTTCTGCATCTGGTCAGCATCCTGGCATCGAGGCGACTTGCGTGATCTCATGTCGGAACCGATGGAGCCCCTCGTCCGTCGTATTGATCGGACGTCCTCCGTTCGGTGGGGGTTCACTGACGGTTCCGATACGCTTAGCTCCACCCATATCCCAAACCATGCAGACCAGCAGACTCGGTGATCATGAAAGAATGCTCCGCTCGTGCTCTCAACGCGTCAGGACGATGATTCGTTGAAGATCTCGTGCGTCATCCTCACCATGGGCAACCGGGTCGCGGAGCTGAACCGGGCGGTCGAGTCCGCGCTCAACCAGGTCGACGGCGACGTCGAGGTGGTGATCGTAGGCAATGGCGCCGACGTGCCCGAGGTGTCGGCGACGCCACCCGAGGGGTCGTCCGCGATCGTGAAATCGATCCGGCTCGACCAGAACACCGGCATCCCCGCAGGCCGAAACCGCGGCGTGGAGGAGTGCTCGGGCGACGTCGTGCTGTTCCTCGACGACGACGGCTGGTATGCCAGCCAGAAGGTGGTCGCCCACGTGCGCGACCGTTTCGCCACCGAGCCCGACCTCGCGGTGATCTCCTTCCGGGTGATGGATCCCGACGGAGGCATCGGTCAGCGGCGGCACGTCCCCCGCCTGCGCGCGGGCGACCCGCAGCGCTCCTCACCCGTCACGACGTTCCTCGGGGGCGCCTCGGCCGTCAGGCGCTCCGCCTTCCTTCAGGTGGGCGGCCTGCCCGAGCGGTTCTTCTACGCGCACGAGGAGACCGACCTGGCCTGGCGGCTGCTCGGCGAGGGCTACCGCATCGAATATGACGCCGAGACGGTGATGTACCACCCGCAGGTGCCGCCGACGCGGCACACCGAGTTCTACCGGCTCAACGCCCGCAACCGGGTCTGGCTGGCCCGGCGCAATCTGCCGTGGCCGCTGGCGTTCCTCTACCTCACCAACTGGGTCGTGCTCACTCTCGTGCGCGAGCGCGGCTCGGGCGGCGCGCTCAAAGCCTGGTTCGCCGGCTTCTTCGAGGGCCTGCGCACCCCCGCCGGCGAGCGCCGTCCCATGGCGTGGCGCACGGCCTGGCGCATGGTGAAGCTGGGCCGTCCGCCGATCGTCTGAGCTCACGCCTCCCTGGCCGCGCCGAAGAGCATCTCGGCGCGTGCGACGTTCATGCTGAACAACGCCCGCTTCGGCAGCCCCAGCTCGCTCAGCTCCTTGGCGATGGGATGGTTGCCCAGGCGGATCAGCGCCCCGCCGGGGCGGATCCTGGCGCGGCGCGCCCGCGCCGACCAGGGCACGCGCCGCGTGACGCCCTCCCGGTGCGTGTACGCCTCCAGCGGCTTCACCACGGTGGCCCCCGGCACCGGCACGCCCGGCCTGACCAGCATGTCGAGCACGAGCCGGCCGTCCTTGCGCAGCACACACCGCTTGTACGGCGATCCGAGCCGCAACTCGATGTCGGCCAGTTCCTTCGGAAACCCCCACAACGTGCGCCCGGCTTCCAGCGTGAACTGCTGGTCGACCGGCAGCCAGTGCACGAACACCCCGGCCCGCGACAGGTCCGCCGCTTTCATGGGTCCCGACACGCCCGGAGGGCGCACCAGGAAGGCCATGCCGAACTCGTGGTAGGCGTCGAGATCGCCGTCGCGGTAGTCGACGAACAGCAGCACGCAGACGGCCTTGCCCGGCAGGACCTCGGCGACGTCGAGCCCGGAGTACGCGATGACCGCCCTGGCGGCGTCGGCGCGCACCGGGTAGAAGGCGCCGCAGATCTCCGCGTCCCGCACCCGCACCGGCATGCCGACCGTCCGGCCCTGGATCAGATGCGTTGCCATGCTTTCAGTACATCAACCGGCAAGCCGTGTGACCATTCCCGCCCCGGTGCCGTCTAGGTGTGATGTGAGTTTCCAACCGACACGGGGGGCGTCATCATCGAGGAGCTGTATCGCGAGCACTGGCCGCTCGTGTGCGGGTTCCTCCTGCGCAGGACCCGTGACCCCCATCTCGCGGAAGACCTGGCACAGGAGACGTTCGTCAAGGCGACCAGGGCCCTGCTGGGCCGGCGTGGTGAGAACCCGGCCGCCTGGCGCGTCCCCGCGGTCCGCGATCCGCGACGGCATCCGCATCGCCACGGCCGGGCAGCCGGTACCGGTGCCCGCCGAGCGTGTTGAGCGTCCCGATTAAGCTGGGGTTGCCGGACAGGGTCCACGTACTGCTCTCATGGTCCGCGGCTGCGGGGGCCGGGGCGTCAGCGGGCGGCCTCGTCCCCGTCCGCCGCCGTCGTCGTCGTCGTCGCCGGACGGGAGGAGTCACGCCGTTCGTGAGCGGTAGGCGGCCACGGTGGCGAGCACCCCGGCGACCGAGGCGACCACCACGCCGATGGTCCTGATCCAGGTGCCGAGGAAGACGCCGATCGAGGTCACGTCGGCAAGGACGGCGAGCTGGCCGGTGGCGACGATGGCGGCGGCCTCCGAGAGCCCGATCAACGCGCCCAAGGCCGGGGTCCAGCGCCAGCCGGTGAAGGCGATCAGCAGTGCCGACCCGACCAGCAGGACGAGGCCCGGTGGCACGACCGGCATGTTCACGCCCGCCACGCGCTGGACGACCATGCCCACGGCACCGGCGATCAGCCCGGCCACGGTGACCAGGCGGACGCCCGACAGCGTTCTGTTCATTTTCATCGCTTCCTTCGCCTGCGCTGATCCGACGCTTCACTGTGACCGGGCCGCCGCTACCGGGTCGTCCCCGTGGCCGCGGCCTCCCGGATACGCGGATCCGCGTAGCTGTGGTGAGGACGGCAGCGGTTACGGCAGCAGTTAAAGTCAGGACCGTGACGAGCATCGCGGACCGTACGCGGAGCTGGTCGGTCGACGCGTGGCCGTGCCTGCCCTTTCTCGCCGCCAACCTGGTCGGCACCGGGCCGGCGGCCGTGTACCAGCCTGACGCGGCGCGCCCGCTGGACGCCGGGGCGTACGCGCTGGTGGTGGCCGCGGCCCTGGCGCTGGCCTGGCGGCGCAGACCGGGGCTGGTGCTGCTGCTCAACGGCGCGGCGGTCGTGACCTATCTGGCGGCCGGCTATCCGTTCGGGCCGGTTCTGCTGACGGTGCCCGCCGCGATGTACGGCGTGGCCGCGGCATGGCCGGCCGTCCAGGCGGGGCTGGTCGTGGCGGCGGACTTCGGCGTGCTGATCGTGGGCCTGTTCGCCAAGGTCGCCGCGGAGCCGGGGGCCAGCGGGTCGGCGATGGTCGTGGACGTACTCGTGTGGGCAGCGGTCACGCTGGTCGTGCTGACGATCGGGACCACGGTACGGATCCGGCGGGAGGCCGCCGCGGGCGTGCGCACGGAGCAGGCGCGGCGGATGGCATCGGAGGAACGCTTGCGGATGGCGCAGGATCTGCACGACACCATCGGCCACGGGCTGGCCGCCATCGCGATGCAGGCGGGGGTGGCGCTGCACGTGCTCGATCGTGACCCGGTGGAGGCCCGTCAGGCCATGGAGGCGGTACGCGCCACCAGCCGCGAGGCGCTGGACAGCCTGCGCGCGGAGCTGGAGCACCTGCGCGGCGACGAACCCGCGCAGCGCCAGCCTGTGCCGGGACTGGACGGCCTCGGCGAGCTCTCGGGCAGGGTCAGGGCGGCCGGGATCGATTTGACCTTGAACGTCCAGCCGGACCTCGGCCTGGCCGGGCCGGTGGACTCCGCCGCGTTCCGGATCGTGCGGGAGGCGCTGACGAACGTGCTACGGCACGCGGGCACGGCCGCCGTCCGGGTTCTGATCCGCCGCGACGGCGATGAGCTGTTGGTCGAGGTCACCGACACCGGCGGCGACCGGGCCTCGCGCGCCATGAGTCCCGGCGGCGGTCTCGGCATCCGGGGCATGCGAGCGCAGACCGAGCAACTGGGCGGGGAGCTGGAGGCGGGCCCCCTTCCCGGCGGTGGATTCTCCGTCACGGCCCGGATCCCTGTGGAGGAAGTACCATGATCCGCGTCGTCGTCATCGATGACCAGGCTCTGATCCGGGTCGGCGTGCGTACGCTGCTGCGCTCCGAGCCTGATACGGAGCTCGTCGGAGAGGCCGCCGACGGCCGGTCCGGGCTGGCCGTCGTCCGCGAAACCAGGCCGGACGTGGTGCTGATGGACATCAGGATGCCCGAGATGAACGGCCTGGCGACTCTGCGGGAGATCAGCGACGATCCGGCGCTGTCATCGGTACGTGTGGTCATGCTGACCACGTTCGGCCTGGAGGAGTACGTGTTCGAGGCGCTGCGTGACGGGGCCAGCGGGTTCGTGCTCAAGGACGCCGAGCCGGACGAGTTGCTGCGCGCGGTTCGCGTGGTCGCCGGCGGCGAGTCGTTGTTGTCGCCGTCGGTCACCCGGAGCGTGATCTCTCAGTTCACCCGGCGCACCCCCGCCATGATCGCGCATCCCGGCGTCAAGGAGCTGACCGAGCGCGAACGCGAGGTGACGGCCTGGGTGGCCACCGGCATGTCCAACGACGAGATCGCTGCCCGGCTGGTGCTCAGCACCGAGACGGTGCGTACCCATGTCAGCCGGGCGATGCTCAAGTTGAGGGCCCGTGACAGGGCGCAGCTCGTCGTGTTCGCGATCCAGTCGGGCCTCGGCCCGCCGGCGTGAGCGCACGCGGGCGGGCCTTGGTGCCGCTGGGACGACTCGTCAGGAGGCGGGGCGCAGCCGCTTCCAGAAGCCGCAGTGATGCTCGGCGGACAGGTTGATCGGCGTGACCCCCTTGGCGCTGATGGACAGCACGGTCGAGCGGTCATAGGCGGGCCAGTCCGGGCCCGGCACGCCGGTTTTGGCGAAGCTCGTCCAGTAGTCGACCAGCTTGTTGTGCAGTGCGGTCGGCGGGGCGGGCGGGTTCCCCGGGTGGAAGCTGTCGAAGAAGTACCGTACGTCCGCGCCGTGCGGCACCCCCATCGGCATGCCGTTCTCGACCTTGTCCACCGGCTCGGCGAACTCGTAACCGAACACGGGCGCGCGATTGGCCTCGTTCGCGGGCAGCTGGGAGCAGGCGCCGACCTTGCCTCCGTGGTCCCCGAGCAGTGTCGCTAGCGCCAGGGCCGGGCTGGGGTAGCGCTTGGCCGGATACTCCGCCAGCACCCGCTGGCCGGCCCTGACCCCGAAGAGTTTCCTGACCGTCCGCCGGTATTCCGCCTTGTCGATCTTGGCGTGCTGCTGGGCCACGAAGACCCGCATCTCGTCCCTGGTGCCGCCGTGGATCAAGGGCACTGACGAGGTCCGCAGCGCCTCCAGCGGCTGGACCGGCAGCGCCTTGGTGCCGGCGACGGGCAGCCACGGCATCGAGGCGATTCTGGGCTCGATGGACTGCACCTGGGCCTCGTACAAGCCGATCAGGTCGCTGAGCGGCTTGCGGCGCAGGCAGGCGAGTGCCGTCTTCCGGTCGGCGCAGCCGAGTTCGCGCGCCGTTCTCACGGCCCGGCGCTCGGCTTCCTTCCTCGTCAGCAGGTCGTTGCCGCACGGCCCGCTCTGCACGATCGCCTTGTGGAACAGGCCCTTCGCACCGGGTGCGGCCAACTGGGCGCAGGCGCTGAAGGCACCCGCCGACTCCCCCCACAGGGTCACGTTGCCCGGGTCGCCGCCGAACGCGGCGATGTTGCTCCGCACCCACCGCAGCGCCGCCTGCTGGTCGGCGATCCCGAAGTTTCCGTTGTACCGATCCCGATTCCCGGGATGGGCCAGGAAGCCCAGGCTGCCCAGCCGGTAGTTCAGGGTCACCACGACCACCTGGCCGCGCTTGACGATCCGCGTCGGGTCGTACAGTCCTCCGGTGCCGCCGGTGAAGCCGCCTCCGTGCAGGAACACCATCACGGGCAGCCGGGAGGACGTCGTACGCGGGGTCTCCACGTTGAGATAGAGGCAGTCCTCCTCTCCCAACGGCGGTTCCGACGGCGCGAGCCGCCAAGGGCATGACGGGCCGGGTTTTGTGGCGTTCTTGACCTTCGTCCACGGTTTGACGGGGGCGGGCGCGCGCCATCGCCTGGCCCCCACCGGCGGGGCGGCGAACGGTATGCCCTGGAACAGGCGGTAGTCAGCGGTGACCTTGCCGCGTACAGGACCGTCGGAGGTTCGTACCACGGCGTCGTCGGCCGTGGAGGCCACAGCGGGGAAGGCCACGATGGACAGGAGCAGCGAGGCTACCCCCGCCGCCTTGGCGAAACGGGTTCTCAACATGCGCCCACCCTTGCCGTGAACGGCGCCCGGGTCTTCCCACCATCGCCGTATCCGTGGCCTACGCCCACCTGCGTACGCCGTCTGCCCGGCGAACGAATCGCCGGTCGCCTGCTCCGGCTGAGCGTCCCACCGGCCACGGTCCTGCACGGTGAGCGGCACGAGCCGCCGGCCCACCAGACGGCGAGCGCGTGCGCCGTCAGAACGGCCCGCTCGACCAGCGAGGCGCCCTGCGGGATGGTGATCACGGGCAGCCCGCGGCCGATGCAGTCCATGCTTTTGGTGGCGGTGTCGGCACCGCACCGTGCCGGCGGCCAGCGACAGACCCGCCGGCGCGCCCTCGGCCATGCGCGGGGCGTGCCGGTTGGGCACGGCAAGCCGTGTGACCATTCCCGCCCCGGTGCCGTCTAGGTGTGATGTGAGTTTCCAACCGACACGGGGGGCGTCATCATCGAGGAGCTGTATCGCGAGCACTGGCCGCTCGTGTGCGGGTTCCTCCTGCGCAGGACCCGTGACCCCCATCTCGCGGAAGACCTGGCACAGGAGACGTTCGTCAAGGCGACCAGGGCCCTGCTGGGCTGGCGTGGTGAGAACCCGGCCGCCTGGCTGCTCGCCATCGCCCGCAACGTCCTGGTCGACCACATACGCCGCCGCCGGATCGAGGTGGCCCTGCCGGACCCCGGCGAGCTGGGCGTGCCTGCGCTCCACGTGGTCTCCCTCGACGTGCGCGACACCCTGGACCGGCTGCCCGAGCGGCACCGCAGGCTGCTCACGCTGGTCTATCTCGAAGGGTTCTCGCTCGTGGAGGTGGCCGCGATGACCGGCAGGAATCACGCCTCGATCAAGACCGCCGTGTGGCGGGCCAGGAACGCCTTCGCCGACATCTACGGAGCCCCCGAATGACCGACGACTTCCCAGACCTGCCGGACTTCGACCTCAAGGCCACCCGGAACGCCGTGCGGCGGGGTGTCCTCAGGACGGCCGCGATCGTCCTGACCGTACTCGTCCTCCTCGCCGCGGCGCTCACGTGGGGGTCGGCCGCGGTGCAGACCCGCGGCGACCGCGAGCAGCGCATGGCCGCCGTGCTCGGCACCGCGTTCAAGATGTACAGCCCGGCCTACGCCGTGAGCCTGGGCGCCTGCTGCGAGACCACCCCGATGTCGATGTCCCTGGAGGTGCAGGCGGCTCCGCTGCGTCCTGTCGGCGACTTCTGGCCCGCGGGCGGCGCCGCGTACACGATCAGTCAGAACCTCTTCGGCCGGGTGGGGCGCCTGCCGCTGGGCAGCGTCGCCAACACCAGGCTCTCCACGGCCCTGTACGACGTCGGCACCTCCCTCGCCCCCAAAAGGGACGTGCGCAAGGTGCTCGACCGGCTGCCCGGGGGCCTCAGGGCGATGGCGGTGGTGGAGTTCGCCACGCCGCTGCCCGAAGGCGACATGAAGGCCTTCATGAAGACGCACGGCGCCTGTGCCGAGCGGGTCGCCTACGAGCGCAGACCGGGCGCCCTCTCCATCACCTGGGGCTTCGGCTACTGGGCCGACGCGCGGACAAACCCCGGGAAGAAGGGCGGCGACATGACCGAGGAATCGTGCGGCGGCGGGCTGCAGGACTTCCGCGCCTGGGTCGGCCTGCTCCGCGAGCACGACGACGCCAACCTGCGCGCCTTCGACCTGTCCCTGGACCGGCTGCGCAAGGCGGCGGACGGCGGTCTCTCCTACGCCTACGTCGACCAGGGCAGCTCGGTCGAGAAACTGCGCGAGGTGATCAAGGATCCGCGCGTCCGCACGGTGCGCCTGGCCGACGTCGCCTTCGACCTGGACAAGCCCTAGACGGCGAGCGCGTGCGCCGTCAGGCCGGCCCACGACTCGGCGCGGCGGACGAAGTCCTGCGCGTGGTCCGGCCAGTGGTGGCGCAGGCGTGCCTCGGCGTGGCCCAGCGCGCCCAGTTCGAGCCGGCGTGCCGGGTCCTCCTTGAGGTCCAGGACGGCGTTCAGCACGGCGTCCACGTCGAAGGGAACCACGAGGCCGCAGCCGGCCCGTTCGACCAGCGACGCGCCCTGCGGGGTGGTGATCACGGGCAGCCCGCGGCCCATGTAGTCCATGATCTTGGTGGGCGGCGTCGGCACCGTGCCGGCGGCCAGCGACAGGCCCGCCAGCGCGCCCTCGGCCATGCGCAGGGCGTGCCGGTTGGGCACGTACCCGTACCAGTCGAGCAGGCCGACGCGCTGGGCGTCACGCAGCAGCGGACGTACGTCGCGGGCCGCCGCGCCGATCAGGTCCAGCCTCACCCCGTGCGGGACCAGCCGCTCGGCCAGCCCGATCAGCTCCGTCACGCCCCGCTCGGCCGACAGGCGGCCGATGTGCACGACCCTGGTGTCGCCGGGCGGAGGAGGGGCGGGCGACACCAGGGTCGCCTCGGGGAGCACCGCGGTCGTGACCACCCGGTGTCGGCGGCCCGCGCGGGCGAGCCGCGCCGGGCTCACCTGCTCGCGTACGTCCCAGACGACAGGGGGCCGCCGGAGGGGCAGCGCGCGCAGCAGCCGGTGGTCGTGCACGATCAGTAGGTCCGCGTCCTTCACACCGCGTTTGAGCACCGCGCGGGCCCGCCCGTACGACGCGTGGTACGCCACGTCGACGGCCTTGAGCCCCATGGCCGGCGTCACGTTGAAGTGGGTGAACGGCGCGACGTAGGTCACCTCGTGGCCCGCGTCGAGCAGCGCCCGGATCTGCCGGTGCATGATCCGGGCGTCCTCGGGATGGTGGACGGTCGTGGTGACACATGCGCGCATGTGTCGATGCTCGGCGCTAACCAGGTCAAAGGCGTTAATGCGGGCCAAACGGCTGCTTAACTTCGGGATGGCCGCCGATAGAGCCAGGTCAGGCGGGGCTCAAGCACCCACTTGAAGACCGTACGGGTCTCCGGCAGGCACAACACGATCGCCAGCGCGAAGGAGCTGAAGCTGATCGCCAGCACGCCTAGCGGCCCGTGCAGCCACGGGAACTCCAGCCAGCCCTGGTCCTTGGCGATCAGGACGGGGATGCCGTGCAGGAGGTAGCAGTAGAGCGTGCGGGTGCCGAGGTCGGTGTACCAGGTCTCCTTCCTGGGCACCAGCGCCAGCACGGCGAAGCACATGGCGAGCGCGCACACCAGCAGGCCGACGCGCAGCCCGAGCCCCATGTACCAGGACAGGTCGAGGTCCTGGTAGCTGTTCTTGTAGTAGAAGGGGCCGAGCGGGGCCTTGGGCGCGATGTAGATGGCCACCGCCGCCGCGCCGAGTACCGTGACCACCGAGACGATCTTGATCCAGCGCCGGTTGAGCAGTTCGAAGTGTTCGGGCTGCATCACGAGGCCGATGACGAAGAACGGCAGGAGACCGAAGAAGCGGTCCATGCTGAAGTCGCCCGAGATCTGCGAGAACCCGGCGAACAGGTAGATCGCGATCGACACGGGGACGGGATATTTCATGCGCTTCCACACCGGCGTGGACAGGCGCCAGAACAGCAGCGCCAGGAGATACCAGTTGAGCCACGCCGGGTCGATGATCGTCAGGCTCCACTTCTGGCCCAGCGCGAAGCGGAGCGCGGCGTAGCCGACCTCCACGATCACGTAGGGGACGAGGAAGGTGTCGACCAGCTTGTTGGTCTTCGCGTTGGAGTTCCAGAAATTTCTGGACAGGTAGCCGCTGATCAGCACGAAAAGCGGCATGTGGAACGTGTAGATGAAGATGTACAGCGATCTGGAGGAGTCGGCCGACAAGGTCGGCACCAGCGAGTGGCCCAGCGGCACGAGCGCGATCAGGATGAACTTGACGTTGTCGAGGAACGGGTCACGCTTGCGCCTGGGCGGCTGCTCGGCCTGCTGCTGGGGCCGGGGTTGCGGCTGCGCCTCCGGCTGCGCGGCGGGCGCCGTGATCACGGGGCGCTCGGCCCGCACCGCGGGCTGCGGCTCCGTGCGCTCGCCCGGCGGCACGCCGTGCGGGTCGGTGGCCTCGCTCCAGAAGGTCTCCTCCGGTAGCGGCCATCGGGCCCCCGTGTCGGCGGGCCCGCCCTCGCCGTCAGGGCTCCGCGGGGTCGTGACCTGTGGGGACCATCTGGTGTCAGACACTGGGGGAGTCGCTCAGCTTCGCTCGGGGCCGGGGAACACGACGGCAGCACGACCCGGACGACCTTGCGGCCCCGTGTCGCGCTGCGTCGCCGACCCGCAACACACTATCTCGCGCTCAAGGGTGCTGTCCCTCACGCGGCGGATATGACGCGATTACACAGGCAATCTGGAGCGTCAGGTGCACACGTTCTTCTGCTCGGACGCGTTGATCGAGTTCTGCTCGACGCTGTCGGGCAGCTTGCTGACCTTGACCGAGTCGAAGTCCTCGCCGATGACGAACTGGATCACCGGAGTGCCCTTGAGCTTGGCTCCGCCGGTGCTGGTCGTCGTGGACGTGTACGGCTGCGCGTTCGTCGCCTTGACCTTGCCCGACCCCGGCGAGGGCTTGGGCACGACGGCCTTGGCCAGCACGTCGGCGTAGTCGGACGCCGTGTCGATCGACTTGGCGTAGTGGACCTCGCTCTTGGCCAGGCTGGCGCCGCCCGGGGCCTCGTAGTTGCCCACCCCGATCACCTTGAAGCCCTGCTCGGCCAGTTGGCCGGCGACCTCGTTCGCCTTGCCCTGAGTCTTGGTGCCGTTGAGCACCTGGACCCGCACCTGCTCCGGCTTGGGCGTGACCTTGGGCTTGGAGCTGGCGCTGGCGGACGGCGACGGCTGGGTCTCCTCGGTGTCCGTCTTGATCGCGGTGAACAGCTTCTGGGCGTCGGGCTGCCTCCAGACCACGCGAGCATCGGGGTTGTCCGGGTCGGGCAGGACCGGGACCGTGGTGAGCTCGACCCCCTTAGCCGTCAGTTGCTTCGTGCTCATGGCGATGGAGATGAGCTTCTCGGTGTCGTTGGCGAGCGCGGGGTCCATGGTGACCGAGCCGGCGGCGGCCGCGATGAAGTTTCTGAGCTTGCCGACGTCGGTCATGAGCTCGCTGCTGGTGGCCTTGGCGATGACCTTGCTGAGGAAGATCTGCTGCCGCTTGATGCGCTGGAGATCGCTGCCGTCGCCGTATTTGCGCAGGCGTACGTAGCCGAGGGCCTTCTCGCCGTTGAGCAGGCTCTTGCCGGGCGGCAGCACGAGCTTGGAGCTCTTGTCGTTGACGCCGTTCTGCAGGCAGATCTCGATGCCGCCCAGGGCGTCGACGATGTTCTTGAAGCCGCTGAAGTCGACCTCGACGAAGTGGTTGACGCGGATGCCGGTGAGGGTCTCGAGCGTGGAGATCGTGCACGCGACGCCGCCCGAGTTGTACGCCGAGTTGATCATGTCGCGGCGTGGGGGCATCTCCTGCTCGGTGGTCTCGTTCTTGCACTTCGGGATCTGCACCATCGAGTCGCGCGGGAAGCTGACCAGCCGGGCCTTGTCGCGGTTGGGGGAGATGTGCAGCAGGATGATCGTGTCGGTGCGCTTGCCGCCGCCGTCGGCCTTCCTGGCGTCCTCCTGGCCGTATTTCGCGTTGCCCTCGCCCGCGCGGGTGTCGGAGCCCACGAGCAGCACGTTGAGCGCGCCGGTGTCGAAGGGCCGCGGGTTGATGATGTCGTCGTTGATGCTCTTCTGCTTGATGTTGCCGAAGGCGTCGCGGTAGACCACGTAGCCGGTCAGCGCGCCCGCGACCATGAGCGAGGTGACGCCGATGCTGACCCAGGCCAGCACGCGCATCTTGCCGCCCTGACCGCCACCGCCGCGATGGCCGCGGGGCGGCCCGTCGTCCGGCGGCTCGGGAGGCGGCGCGGCGGCGGCCGCCCTGCGGGCCATCCTGCTGCCGGGCTGGGAGTGAGCGCCTCGATGGTCGTGCGGGAAATCAGCTACTGGCGCGCCCCTGTAGTCGCTCATACGCCCCCTAGCCTCACTTCTTGCGCCTGACGCGCCGGCTTGGTCGCTCCGGGCAACGAGAGTAGGACACGTGCGGCGGGCCCGTGGCCTTGATCGCGGGCAACGATCGTGACCCGGGTGTGACGCTTTCGCCGGAAAGCATACTCAGAGCCGGACATTGCGTGGAATATCATCGCCAAACTCTTTTCACCCTCCAGGTACTCGTCGCAGCACATCAGGCCTGAGACTGAGGGCAGCCGCCACACAGGCCAGAGGTACGGCCGGCAGCACGTAACGGTAGTCGAACTCGGCGGCCGCGGCCGGTGTGACCAGCAGCACGGCGGCCGCCGACCAGGGCACCAGCCAGGCCGGAGCTCCCGCGCGAGGCCGGCACTGCCGCCTGCGCCGGAGCCCGGCGACGGCCATCGCCGGCGGCACCAGCAGCACCCCCAGGAGCACCGGGCCGGGCAGCCGCGCTGCGCTCTGGTAGGCCCGCAGCCATCCGGCGTAAGGCTCGACGATCTTCGTGCCGATCGCACCCTGCTCATAGAGCTTGGCATATTCGGCGCCGACCTGTGCGGGATAACGGCCAGGCGGACCCGGTTCGGTGACAGGGAACTCGTAGTAGCCGTAAATCTCGGCGTCAGGATAGACCGGACGGCCCCAGGTGAACGTGCGGCCCAGCTCGCCCAGCACCGAGGCGGCGTAGTCGAGCGGCTGGCTGGTGATCGCCAGCGCCGCGAACCTGGCCGCCAGCTCGTCGTTCTCCTTCGTGAACGTGATCCCCGGCAGCCGGACGAGGGGGGCGTCCTTGGCCCAGATGTACTCCTGGGAGGGTGGCCGCTCCTCCGGCGGGCGGGGGTCGCACAGCACCCTCAGATCGGGCGGCGGGTCCATCCTGGCGCAGTCGGCGAACGACATCGCGCGGGCGTACAGGAAGGCGCCGTTCGCGCCCACCAGGCCGATGCGCTGGTAGGTGGAGTAGAACCAGGCGCCGTACGCGACGAGCGGCACCAGGGCGGCGGCGAGCAGCACCCCGGCGGGCCGGATGCGCCGGCGCAGCACGAACCAGCCGGCCAGCACGACGATCAGCGGCTGGCCGACCGTCCTGGTGAGCACGGCCGCGGCCAGCAGCAGCCCGATCGCCGCCACGGTGGCGGGCCGCCGCGTCGTGCTGAGCACGACGGCGGCCACGACCAGGAACATGAAGAGCGTGTCGGCGACCAGGAGATGCTCCAGCTCGACCTGGTACGCGTCCAGCAACACGGGGACGGCGGCCGCCGTCGCCGCCCATCGGGGCGCCCGGCGCGCCGCCAGATAGACCAGCACGCCCGTGGCCAGGCCGAGCAGGTGCTGCACGGCCGCGACCGCGGCGAAGGAGTGCAGCGGTTCGAGCAGCTTGAGGAACATCGAGTAACCCGCCGGCCGCACCAGGTCGGGGCGTGGGTGGAAGACGGTGACGACGTAGGTGTACGTGTCGGGGAACCACAGGGCGGGCCGGTAACCCGCCATGGCCAGGGCGCGCAGCGCCGCGCCGAGCGCGAACACGGCCAGGAACCACCCGTGCCGCCGGACCCGGCGCCGGACCTCGCCCGGGAGGCGCCGCCTGCCCCGGCGGGCCGGCGCGGGCTCCTCCGTACGAGCCTCCGACATCAGCCGTACGTCCTCCCGAATCCTCCGCCACCCCCGGGCGGTCTGCCACCGTACGGTACCGGCGATCGTGCGGAGCCCGTGCCACCGGCGGCACGCCACGCGCCCGCCATGGGCGTGCCCGGTGTGCGCGGTTGGATACGCTCGCTGACCGATGGGACACGATCGACCAGGCCGGTTGCTCGCCGCGCTCTCGGTGCTGCCCGCGCTCGCCGTGGCGGGATGGCTGCTGGCCGGGCTGCCGCTGCTGCTGCTCGGCCGCTTCGCGCCGCTGCCGGCCGCGCTTCTCGGGCTGCCCGCCGCCGCGCTGCTGTGCTGGGCGGGCACGCGGCGGCTCGGCAAGCTGGTCGAGGCCACGCCCTGGCAGGTCGCGGCGGTCGTGGCGGTGGCCCTGGCGTCGGGCGTGTTCAACACGGTGCTGCACAGCGAGCAGGTCGCCGTCAGGCGTGATCCGGCGACGTACGCGCACTACGCGGCCTGGATCGCGCAGCACGGCTCGTTGCCCATCCCGAGGCAGGCCGAGGCGTTCGGCGGGTTCGACCCGTGGCTGATCTTCGCCGGCGTCGGGTTCTTCGACGTGCCCGGCGGGGTGGTGCCGCAGTTCATGCCGGGCGCACCGCTGCTGTTCGCGGTGGGCAACTGGTTCGGGGCGCCGTTCGCGATGCCGGCCGTGCTGGGCGCGCTGGCCGTGCTCACGCTGGCCGGGGTCGTCGCGCGGCTGGCCGGCGCGCGGTGGGCGGTGGTCGCGGCGGTGGCGCTCGCGGTGTGCCTGCCGATCCTCTACACCTCGCGCACCACGTTCAGCGAGATCCCGTCGATGGTGTTGCTGTTCGGCGGCCTGTCGTTGGCCTGCGACGCGTTCACCAGGCCGGGGTGGTGGCGCGGGCTGCTCGCGGGGCTGGTGTTCGGGCTGGCCGTACTGGTCAGGATCGACGGGCTGCGTGACGTGCTGCCGGTGCTGGCGTACGCGGGGCTGCTGATCGCGATGCGGCGGTCGGCGAGGAACAAGGGGGCGCTCGGCCCAGGGTTGCTGGCCGGTCTGGTCGTGGGCGGCGGGATCGGGATGCTCGGGGGATACGTGCTCGCCCGGCCGTACCTGGGTTACCTGGGGGGCTCGATCCGGCCGCTGCTGCTCATCTGCGCGGGTGTGCTCGTGCTCACCGTGGCCGGCACGGCCGCCGCGCCGCTCCTGGCCCGGCTGCGCCCGCCGAAATGGCTGCCGATGGCGGGGGCCGGGCTGACCGTGCTGCTCATGGCCGGCCTCTACGCGCGTCCGTGGGTTCAGGCGGTCACCCGGGTGCCGGTGCACGAGGGCGACCGGCGTACGTTCTCGATGATCGAGGCGATCCAGAGGGCCAACGGCATGACGCCCGACGGCACACGGCTCTACTTCGAGTATTCGCTGCACTGGGCGGTCTGGTACGTCGGCCTGCCCACGGTCGTGCTGGCCACGGTCGCCGCGGCGCTGCTCGTCCGCCGGCTGCTGCGCGACGGCACGCCGTTCGAGTGGCTGCTGCCGCTCGCGGTGATCGGCTGGACCACCGTCACCACGCTGCTGCGGCCCGAGATCACGCCCGACCATCCGTGGGCGGCCCGCCGCCTGGTGCCCGTCGTCATCCCCGGGCTCATCCTGCTGGCCACGTACGCGCTGGCCCGGCTGCGCGACCAGGCGGGCCGGCGCGGCACGCGAATTCGGCGCTGGGGCACCGCGCTGGCGGTCGCGCTCGTGCTGGTGCCCCCGGCCGTGACCTCGATCGGCACGGCGTTCACGCCGATCGAGCGGGGCGAAGCGGCGGCGGTCGAGGCGATGTGCGACAAGATCCCGCGCGACGCCTCGGTGTTGTTCGTCGAGCGGGTCACCGGCGACCGGTTTATGCAGGCGGTGCGGGGCACGTGCGGGCTCCCGGCGGCCGCGGTCAAGCGTGTGCTGACCGACGTGGCGCCTGAGGACCAGGTACGCCGCCTGATCGAGCGGGTGCGGGGCACCGGGCGCGTGCCGGTCGTGCTGGCCGCCGACGAGGGCCAGGTCGCGCCGTACGGGCCGGCGACGCAGGTCCTGGCGCTGGTGGCGCGGCAGGACGAGCGCTCGCTGATCGAGGCGCCCAACGGCACCTGGACGTTGCGGATGAACGTCTGGATGTCCGTGTCGGAGTAGAACGATCTTGTAGGGTAGACTCGGTGCTCCTCTGGGCAGAGTAACCTCGATCCCCGTGAGCACGCTCGACGCCTCCAAGAGTGGACCTGCCGTGGAAGAAGCGCCATACGTCACGATCGTCCTTCCCTGCTACAACGAGCAGGACCACGTCCTCGACGAGGTCGAGCGCATCACCAAGGCGATGGACTCGAGCGGCTACACCTACGAGCTCGTGGCCGTCGACGACTGCTCCAGCGACGAGACGCTGGCCAGGCTGAAAGAGGCCGCGCCCACCTACCCCCACCTGCGCATCCGCGCCTTCCACCGCAACGGCGGCGCCGGCACCGTGCGCCGCATCGGCACGCAGGAGGCCAGGGGCGAGATCGTCGTGTGGACCGACGCCGACATGACCTACCCCAACGAGCGCATCCCCGAGTTGGTGCAGCTCCTGGAGAAGGACCGGACGATCGACATGGTGGTCGGCGCGCGCACCAGCGAGGAGGGCTCGCACAAACTGCTGCGCGTGCCCGCCAAGTGGGCGATCCGCAAGGTGGCGGAGATGCTGGCCGGGCAGAAGATCCCCGACCTCAACTCCGGGTTGCGGGCCTTCCGCAGGCCGGTGGCCAAGCCCTACCTGCGGCTGCTGCCTCCCGGGTTCTCCTGCGTCACGACGATCACGCTGTCGTTCCTGTCCAACCAGCACGACGTCTACTACCTGCCGATCGGCTACGCCAAGCGGGCCGGCAAGTCGAAGTTCAGCTTCGTCTCCGACGCCTACCGCTACATCCTGCAGGTGCTGCGGATGATCATGTACTTCAACCCGCTCAAGGTGCTGATGCCTCCCGCGTTGTGGCTGGTGGGCATCGGGCTGCTGAAGGGCGTCTGGGACATGATCCAGCACCCGTTCTACTTCCCCGCCAACACCGTCATGATCTTCCTGTCCGGGTTGCTGATCGGGTCCGTGGCGTTGCTGGCTGACCTGATCGTGCGCTCGCGCGGGAACTGACCGGTGCGCATCGCGATCGTCGGCCCGACCTACCCGTACAAAGGGGGCGGGGCTCAGCACACCACCGAGCTCGCGCACCGGCTCGCGGCCCTGGGGCACGACGTGGTGATCGAGTCGTGGCGGGCCCAGTACCCGTCGTTCCTCTACCCCGGCGAGCAGACGATCTCCGCACCCGAGGGCAGCCCCTACCCGCGGACCGCGCGCAGGCTCGACTGGCGGCGGCCCGACGGGTGGGCCGGCGCGGGCCGGCGGCTGCGCTCGGCGGACCTGGTCGTTCTCGCCGTGCTCAGCCCCGTGCAGGTCCCCGCCTACCTGGGCATCCTGCTCGGCCTGGGGCGCAAGGCAAAAGCCGTCGCCCTGTGCCACAACGTGCTGCCGCACGAGCGCAAGCCCTACGACCGGCCGCTCATGCGGGCGCTGCTCAACCGGGTCGACGGCGTGCTGACCCACTCCGAGCAGCAGGCCGCGCTGGCCAGAGGGTTGACCGGCACGCCGGTGAGCGTGGCGGGGCTGCCGCCGCACCTGCCCTCGACCACCGCCGAGAGGTCCACCGCCGTGCACCGCCGGCTGCTCTTCTTCGGCATGGTCCGGCCCTACAAAGGGCTCGACCTGCTGCTGCGGGCGCTGCCCGACGGGGTCGCGCTGACGGTGGCGGGAGAGTTCTGGGGTGGGCTCGACGAGACGAAGGCGCTGATCGCCGAGCTGGGTCTCGGTGACCGGGTCGAGCTGCGGCCCGGCTATGTGGCGGCCGAGGACGTGCCGGCGTTGTTCGCCGCCGCCGACGCGCTCGTGCTGCCGTACCGCACCGCGACCGCCAGCCAGAACGTCTGGCTCGGCCACGAGCACGGCGTGCCCGTGATCGCCACCCGGGTCGGCGCGCTGGCCGACCACGTCACCGACGGCGTCGACGGGATCCTCGTCGAGCCGGGCGACGCCGGCGCGCTCCGCGAGGCGATCGAGCGCTTCTACGCCTCCGGCGAGCCCGAGAGGTTGCGGTCGGGGGTCAAGGCGGTCGATCCGGAGCCGTTCTGGTCCGCGTACACGGCGGCGCTGCTCGGCGCCTGACGGCCCAGCAGCCACGACACCCCCGCGGCCGTCGCGTCGGCCAGGGTGAAGGCCAGCCGCGACACGATGGCCACCGCGAGCGCGGCGGGCGTGCCGATGATCGGCCCGAGCACCAGCACCATCGCGCCCTCCCTGATGCCGACCCCGGCGGGCACGACGACGGTCAGGATGCCGGTGGCCCACGCGAAGGCGTAGGCGCCGGTGGCCACGACGTAGAGGTCGGCGCGACCGGCCAGCAGCCAGACGTGCAGGCCGTACACGAGCCAGCCGAGCGCCGTCCACGCCACCGCGACCACGACCGTGCGGCCGGGCAGGACGCTCTCCAGCGGCTCCTTGCGGGCGACGCGCAGCGCGAGGTTGAGACCCCAGGTGAGCACCTTCGGGTGCAGGCAGACCATGATCACCGGCACGAGCAGGACGAGGTACCAGGCCCGCCGCACCACCTCCTGCGAGCCCAGCGTGGCCGCGGCGATCGAGATCGCGACCCCGATGCTGATCACCAGACTCAGCGAGATCGTCGCGAACGTGCGCCGCGGCGGGCTGCCGTGGTCACGACCTAGGTCGATCATCGCGGCGTACGCCCAGACCGCGCCCGGGATGTACTTCCCGAGCTGGCCCACGAACATGATGCGCCCGGCGACCCGCAGTGGCACCCGCGTGCCGAGCCCCGCCAGGATCTCGCGCCAGGCGACCAGCATGAAGAACTGGCCGAGCAGCACCGCGGCGAACGCCCCCAGCACCGCCCACGGCGACATGTCGGCCACGGCGGCCGTGGTCTCCTCCCAGTTGGAGGCCAGGCCGTAGCCCAGGAAACCGAGCGCGACCAGGGCGAGGACGACGCGCAGCAGGCGGCGGAGCATTGGGCCAGGCTACGCGTTCCTCCCCCAGACCAGCCAGACCATCGCCGCGAGCACGATCAGCGCGGCGAGCACCGCGAACGCGATCTTTACCGCGCTGTACGGCCGGTCGCCGTGGACCTCCCCGCTCACCCCATTGATCATCACCTGGTACGTCTTGCCGCTGAACACGTAGTTGCCGACCCACACCGGCAGCAGCACCAGCTTGAACGTGACGTCCGCGTAGGAGGTGTTCACCGAGTGCACGCGCTGCTCGTCGCCGCCGATGTCCCTGCGGCAGTCGCCCAGGATGGCCTGGTGCATGACGCCCTTGGCCAGCTCCATGCCGGCCTGCGGCTCGGTGTCGTACCTGAGGCTGTGGTGCCCGGTCACGTAGCCGGGCTGGAACGCGACCGCCCGCTCCAGCGGCCAGGGCTGCAGCGCGTTGAGCCGTTCTCCGGGGAGCCGCGTGGTGGCGGGGACGAGGACGTCGTCGAAGGTGCGCGCGACCCGGCCGGCGGCGGGATGCCAGCGGGTCTTGCGGACCCGGCGGGTCTTGCGCTGGCCGTTGGAGGTGTAGGACTGGGTCACCCAGTAGTGCTTGCCGCGCTGGCCGGTGTAGTCGGAGACCGTGGCCGCGTCGAACGTCCAGTGCGGAAGGTACGTGCTCTTCATGGTCTCCGCCTCGCTGACCTTCTTGAGGCGGTTGGGGGCGAACCAACGGGTCCGCACCCAGCCGCGCAGCGCGGTCCTCGTGCCGCCGCGGTCGAGGGCGAAGGGGAGCACGGCCTCCGGGGTGATCTGTGAGTCGTTCGCCGTGTCGGCCACCAGGGCGGTGCTGCAGAACTGGCAGCCCATGGACAGGGCGTCGCTCTCGGTGCGGGCGCCGCAGCCGGGGCAGGTGAACTGGTGCCTGGCCAGGGTGTGGACGCGCGGCTTGGCGAGGAAGGCGTCGAAGGAGTGCTCGCGGACGCGCCGGGCGGGCGGGGCGATCTGCTGTTCGAGCCCGCAGTAGGGGCATCGCAGGGCGGTGGTGCCCGGTGCGAAGGCCACGCTCGCGCCGCAGCCCGCACACGGCTGGGCGGGTGTCTGGGTGGGGGA
>NZ_JAAAHR010000093.1:0-35481 GCF_009908215.1 Nonomuraea sp. K271
GAGGGGGAGCACTCGGAGCGGGGCGCCGCCGACCGTGCCTGGACAGGCGTCAGGGGAGCCGCCGACCGGTCGCGGAAGGGCGACGTGGGAGCGGCCGTACGCCCGCGGACCAGCGCCGGCGGACCCAAGGAGGCGGGCGGGCCGGTGGCCGGTGACGGACGAGCGGGTTCGGGCGTGCCCCAGGGCGGGGTTCCCGTGATGGCCCAGGGCGGCGGTACGGGCTGGATCCACGGCGGTGACAGGGGCCCCATCGCGGCGCCGGCGGTCCGCGCCGACGGCGGCTGGAACGTTCCAGGAAAAGGTGTGGTCGTTGTCGCTCCTTGTGCCGCATTCGACGCCCAGAGTGGCGGAGGAGGCGTTATCGATCTTGGGGTGTGCGGGGATTCCTGATCGAATTCGGCGGAGCTTTGCGGGGACGGTTCGGGCGACCTGGTGAATGCCAGGAAAATGCCGAGGGTCGCGGTGACGAGTACCCCGGCGGCTCCGGCCAGGGGTGCCAGGCGGGTGCGGCTACCTGGCCTTATGGATCTAAGGGGGGACAAGTCGTGATTCCTTCGTGATTGTTCTGCGAGCATTCCGGTGTTGCGGCTAGTGTGGTCCATCACCCGCGGAAGCCGGAGAGCTTTCCCGATACGACCGCAGGGAGCTGCAACACCATGCAAGGTTCGCGCGAGCCGGATCATCAGGAGATCCTGTCCGGGCCTGGGGACACCCGTTCGTCTTCGAGGAATGGGCCCTCGGGGCACAAGCCCTCGAAGAACAGCAAGAAGATCGCCATCATCGCCGCCGCGGCGGCGCTCGGTTTCGTGGCGGCGGCCGGTGGTGGCTACCTGCTGGCAGGAAACCCCGCTGATCCCGCGCAGCCCGGAGGCGCTCAGCCCGTGCCGTCGCAGAGCGCCGGCGGCGACCAGGAGCTCCAGGGCGACGACGACGCCACCATGGGCGACGCCAAGACCGACGCCCCTGACGACAACCTGCCGACCGGCGACGACGACGGCAGCATGGGCGACGTCGCGACCGACGGCGACGGTGGCCCCGGCAACGAGGACACAGGCACGACCGGCCGCAACCCCTCCGACGGCGCCAAGCAGACCAACTCCGGCAAGAAGCCCGCGACGACCTCCCCCAGCAAGCCCCCGCAGGACGAGGGCGACACCCCGGCGGACGGCCCGGCGGGCCTGGTCAACGGCCAATGCGCCAAGGGCGGCTGCTGAGGAAGTCCAGAGGTCCTTTGCCCGGGTGAAGTGGTTTGCCGTAATTGGCCGGTGATGGACTTTCGGGGATGGCTGAGCGCTCCGTAAGGTCGCCCGCATGACGAGTGACAAGGCGGCCGCGCTACGAGCCCTGCACGTGCCGGGAACCCCTCTGGTCCTGCCCAACGTCTGGGACGCGGCCTCGGCGCGCGCCGTACAGGAAACCGGTTTTCCCGCGGTCGCGACCGGCAGCGCCGCCGTCTCCCGCGTGCTGGGCTACGAGGACGGCGAGGGCGCCCCGCCCGGCGAGATGATGGCGGCGGTGGCGCGCGTGGCCAGGGCGGTCGACGTTCCCGTCACCGCGGACGTCGAACGCGGTTACGGGCTCGGCGCCGCCGCCCTCGCCGAGGCGCTGGCGGATGCCGGAGCCGTCGGGTGCAACCTGGAGGACTCCGTCCCCGGCACCGGCGAGATGGTGCAGACCGGCGTCCAGGCGGACTTCCTCGCCGAGGTACGCGCCGCCGCCGGGCCGGACCTGGTGCTCAACGCCAGGATCGACCTCTATCTGCACGGACGCGCCGACCGCGCCGCGGCCGTCGAGCGCGGGCGGCGCTATTTGGAGGCGGGAGCCGACTGCGTCTACCCCATCGACCTGGCCGACGAGGAGGAGATCCGGGCGCTGGCGGGCGAGCTGGGCGGGATGGTCAACATCCTGTTCCAGCCGGGAGCGCCTTCTCTGCCGCGCCTGGCCGAGCTGGGGGTGGCCAGGATCAGCTTCGGGGCCGGGTTGCACCGCGCGTCCGATGCCTACGCGCGCGGCTTGTTCGCGAAGGTCAGGCAGGGCCGCAGCCCTTACTGACGGCGGCGCGGCACGGGGACCTTCATCAGGTCGCGGGCGAGCACCACCTCGCCGCCGAAGCTGCGCCGCACCTCGGAGGTGAACGACGGCTCCGCGGCGAATCCGTACCGTTCGGAGAAGTGCGTGAGCACCAGCCTGCGCACGCCCGCGTCCGCAGCCACGACCCCCGCCTCGTACGCCGTCAGATGCCCGTACTCCTTGGCCAGCGCGCTCTCCGACGACAGGAACGTCGACTCGATCACCAGCAGGTCGACCCCCGACGCCAGCTCGAAGACGGCGTCGCAGAGCCGGGTGTCCATCACGAAGGCCACGCTCTGCCCCGGCCTGGGCTCGCTGCACTGGTCGAGCGTGACGCCGCGTACGGAGCCCGTGCGCTGCAGCTCGCTCACCTCGGGGCCGCGGATGCCGTGGGCGGCCAGCCGGTCGGGCAGCATGCGGCGGCCGTCCGGCTCCTGGAGGCGGTAGCCGTAGGACTCGATCGGGTGGGACAGGCGGCGGGCGCTCAGCGGGCCGACGCCGGCGGGGTCGCCGTCGAGGGGATGTTCGGAGATGACGGAGGTGTCGGCGAACACGGCGGAGTGGCGGAGCCTGCGCCAGTAGGGCTCGCCGGAGCCCGGGAACAGCGCCCGCACCGGGTGCCTGACCCTGTCGCGGGCGATGCGCTGGACCACGCCGGGCACGCCGAGGCAGTGGTCGCCGTGGAAGTGCGTGAGGCAGAGCCAGTGCACGTCGTGGGCGCTGACGCCGGCGAGCAACATCTGCCGCTGCGTGCCCTCGCCCGGGTCGAACAGGAAGCCCTGACCGTCCCAGCGCAGAAGGTAGCCATTGTGGTTACGGTGTCGGGTAGGGACCGCGCTGGAGGTGCCCAGCACCACGAGCTCACGTGAGGACATGATGCCCGCCGCCGCAGAGACCGCCGCCTTCGCCGAGGTGCCGACGCCCGTCGGCCCGTTCGTGCTGGCCGTCACCGAAACCGGCCTCGCGGCATCGGGTTGGGCGTCGGCGCACGGGTCGCGTGCCCGCCTGGCCGAGCGGCTCGGCCTGCCAGAGGTTCATGATGCGGATCGTACGGCCTTCGCGGTCGCGGAGCTGAACGCCTATTTCGCCGGAGACCTGAAGGTCTTCGAGACGCCGATCGACTGGCGTCTGATGTCCGGCTCGCGGCTGCGGGTGCTCCAGGCCCTCCACCAGGTCCCGTACGGCACCGCCGTCACCTACGGCGAGCTGGCCGCACGCAGCGGCTCCAGCGTGCCGGCCCGCGGCATCGGCTCGATCATGGGTTCCAACCCCATCCCGATCTTCGTGCCCTGCCACCGGGTGGTCGCGGGCAGCGGTCTGGGCGGTTTCAGCGGCGGCGAGGGCGTGGAGACCAAGCGCCGGCTGCTGACCCACGAGGGTTATCTGCAACCGACGCTGCTCGACCTCTAGCAGACTGGTCAGTGTGAACCAGCAGCCCGTCATCGCCGTCGTCGGCCCCACCGCGGCGGGGAAGTCCGATCTCGCCGTCGATCTCGCCCTCCGGCTGACGGGCGAGTGCGTCAACGCCGACTCCATGCAGCTCTACCGGGGGATGGACATCGGCACGGCCAAGCTCACCCCGGCCGAGCGGCGGGGGGTTCCCCACCACCTGCTCGACGTCTGGGACGTCACGGTGACGGCCAGCGTGGCCGAATACCAGAAGCTGGCCAGGGCCGTCTTCGACGCCGTGGACGTGCCCGTCCTGGTCGGCGGCAGCGGGCTCTACGTGCGGGCGGCCATCGACGAGCTGGAGTTCCCCGGCACCGACCCGGAGATCAGGGCGAGGCTGGAGGCGGAGCTGGCCGAGTGCGGCCCCGCCCCGCTGTACGAGCGGCTGCGCGGGCTGGACCCGCCCGCCGCGGAGGCCATTCTGCCCAGCAACGGCCGCCGCATCGTCCGCGCCCTTGAGGTGATCGAACATTCCGGGCGTCCGTTCTCGGCCACGATGCCCTCCTACGAGGCGGTCTACCCGAGCGTGCAGATCGGCATCGAGGTGCCGAGGCCCGTGCTGGACGAGCGGATCGCGGTCAGGGTCGAGCGCATGTGGCGGGCGGGCCTGGTGGACGAGGTGCGGGAGCTGCTGGGGAAGGGCCTGGCGGAGGGCCGTACGGCGAGCCGCGCCCTCGGCTACGCCCAGGTCGTCCGCTTCCTGGAGGGGGAGTGGAGCGAGGAGCAGGCGATCGCCGAGACGGTCAGGCTGACCAGGCGCTTCGCCCGCCGTCAGGAGTCGTGGTTCCGCCGTGATCCGCGGGTGTGCTGGCTGCCCTACGACGCCCCCGACCTGCTGGAGCGATCCCTCGATCGGATCGCCGCGAGCCGGTGTGCATAAACTCCTAGAATGCGCTTTCTCAAGGGGCACGGCACCGAGAACGACTTCGTCATCCTGCCTGATCCCGACGGCGAGCTGGACGTCTCCGCCTCGCTCGTCGCGAAGATCTGCGACAGGAGGACAGGCATCGGGGCCGACGGTGTGCTGAGGGTCGCGCGCACCAAGCAGAGCCACGAGGTGGCCGAGCAGGCGTCGGCGGCGGAATGGTTCATGGACTACCGCAACGCGGACGGCAGCGTCGCGGAGATGTGCGGCAACGGCGTGCGCGTGTTCGTCCGCTATCTGATCGACGCCGGACTGGTGCAGCAGCCGGAGTTCGCGGTGGCCACCCGGGGCGGCCTGCGCAAGGTCCGCGTCGAGCCGGACGGCGACATCACGGTCGACATGGGACGGCCCGTCATTCACGGCGAGAGCGTGGCGACCGTCGGCTCCCACGAGTACACCGGCCTGTACGTCGACATGGGCAACCCGCACCTGGCCTGCGCCATCGGCGACCCCGTGGTTCAGCTCGACCTCACGCACCAGCCCGGTTTCGACACGGGGGTCTTCCCCGGTGGCGTCAACATCGAGCTGTTCAACCCGGTGGGCACCAGCCGCGCGGTCATGCGCGTCTTCGAGCGCGGCTCGGGCGAGACCCGCTCGTGCGGCACCGGCGCGGTGGCCACGGCCGTCGCCGCCGCGAGCCTGTCGGGCGACAGCACGGGCACCTGGACGATCGAGGTGGTCGGCGGCACGCTGACGGTGATCCTCGACGAGGACACCAGCTACCTGTCGGGTCCCGCGGTCATCGTGGCGAGCGGCGAGCTGATGCCGTCGGACTGAACGGCGCGGGCCTTTTCGGTCCTCGGCGACGGCGAATCGGACGTGCTGATGGGGCTTCCGCGTTTTGGGCACGCTCGTTGACCTGGCAGACTGGCTGCCCATGGACGTGGACATCTGGGCCTGGGTCGGCGATACCCAGCAGCAGCTTTCCGAGGCGGGCAACGTTGGCCTCGCCATGGCGCTGGGAGACCTTCCCGCACAGGCCTATGAGGGCCGTTACCCGCAGCTCGACGTCATGGCTCCGGCCATCGCGCAGCAGGCCGAGGCCCTGGAGCTGCCCTGGCTCGAGTTCTACGCCCGCTACTGGCACCTGATCGGCCGCATCGGCGACCGGGCTCAGGGCGCGGTCGCGCTCGACGACGCGCAGCAGCTGAGGGAGTTCGCTCAGCGCGAAGACGTACGCGAGTGCCCCGCCGCTCCTGCGGCGGTCGAGGCGATGGCCATCGCGTGGGCCAACGCCGACGGCCCCGGCCACGCGGCCGAGCGGCTCGAACTGCTGGGCGCGCACATCGAGGCGCTGACCCCGGAGAAGCCCGCCTTCACCGGGCTCGTCACGCAATATGTCGCCGCGCTGATCGACGCGGGCCGGCCCAGCGAGGCCGTGACCTACGCCGAGTCGGCCGTCGAGCGGCTGCGGGTCGCCGGTCGCGAGTCGAGCTGGGAGCTCGGCGCCGAGAGTGCCCGCGCGCTGCTCGCCGCCGGCCGGGCCGAGGACGCGCTGCAGGCGTTGCAGGCCGCGGCGGGCTTCGACGCGGACGACCCGGTGGCCAAGGAGCACCGCGACGGCGTGCGCAGGGCGCTGGTCCTGGCCACGCTCGGCCGCATCGCCGAGGCCGTCGACGCGCTGCCCGACCTTGACGTGGTGGGCGAGCACCCGCGGGTGTTCGTCGAGTGGTCGCAGACCGTCAGCAAGCTGGCCGGCTCCGCCCAGATCACCAACACCTGGCAGCTGGGCCGTGTGCTGCGCCAGTGGATCGACTACTTCGGCATGATGGGCGGCTACCGCGCCCGCGTCGAGCTCGCACTGGTCGCGGGCGAGCTGGCCATCGGCAGGCAGGGCGTCTGGCAGGCCGGGCTGCTGGCCGACCTCGCCGAGTCGGGGCTGCCCGAGCTGCGCGACACCGAAGGGCTCGCCGAGCGCATCGCCGCCCTGCGCGCCACCGCCGACGCCACGGGTGAGCCCGAGCCGCCCGGCCCGCTGGAGGAGCGGGTCGGCCTCTTCGACGCCGCCGACGGCTTCAACGCCGACCCGGAGAGGTGGGTCGGCTGGCTCGCCCCGCTGTCCGGGCGCGACATCGAGGCCACCCGCCGCCACACGACCACGGCCGGTTTTCTGGGCTACCCCGCGACCGGCGCCGACATCTACTGGAAGATGCTGGTCGACTCCGGCGACATCGCCACCGCCGAGGCCGACGACGTGGCCTACCTCACCACGCTGCTCATCGAGGCCCGCCAGGACGAGCGGCTGGAGCAGATGGCCGCGATGTTGCCGCACGACGCCCAATACCTCGCGCTGGCCAGGCTGCACAGCGCCCGCGAGCGCTGGCCCGAGACTCTGGAGGCGGCCGAGCACGCCGTGGCGGCCGGCGCCGGGCTGGAGGCCCGCCGCCTGTTGTCGGGCGCGGCCCAGCAGCTCGACCAGAACGCCAGGGCGGCGGGGGTGCTCCACGACGTGCTCGACGAACTCGTCGAGGAAGACGTCTGGCGCATGATCGTGATGGCCACCGCCGCCGAGGACTGGGAGATCGTGCGCAAGGGCGCGGCCAAGATCGGCATGCCGATCAAGTCCACGGAGGGCCCGATCGAGGAGGAGATGGGCCTCATCAGGGTCATCCTGCCCGCCCCCGACGGCGGCCAGCGCCAGGTGTTGTCGATCCGCACCGGTCCGGCCACCGCCAGGCTGGCGCTGCCGCAGCCGCGCGGCATGGAATACAACGCCGGCGACCTGGTGATCTTCGACCCGCAGCTGCTGGAGCCGGTGCCGGAGGACCCCGAGGAGCAGCAGAACTTCGTGCCGCCCTTCGCCGCGGTCAGCATTCTGCGGCCCGGCGGCTACACCAGCTACTTCTTCGACGGCGCCGCGCCGAGCGAGGAGGACTGGGCGGAGTTCACCGAGGTCATGGCCGAGCGCGGCTGGCCGATGTGGGTCTACAGCGACGAGAACTACACCGTCTCCCACCCGTCCTCGGGTGAGCGGCTGCCCGGCGTGTTCGGCTGGGTCGCGGTGCCGCCCGACGTGTCGCCCAACGAGGTCGACGCCCTGCTCGACGACGCCACCGAGCGGTGGGTGCACCCGCTGGCCTGGCTCGACCTGGCTCGCGAGCTCGACGTCGAGGTCGAGCGGCACGAGCGCATCGTCAAGGAATACGGGCTGTAGGGCCTGAGGGCCACCGGAAGGACGAGGGATCGACGTGCTGGAACGCTTCCGGCTCGACGGCAGGGTGGCCATCGTCACCGGCGCCTCCTCCGGGCTGGGCGTGGCCTTCGCCCAGGGCCTGGCCGAGGCGGGCGCCGACGTCGTGATCGGCGCCCGGCGGGTCGAGCGGCTGGAGCAGACGCGGCGGCTGGTCGAGGAGACCGGCCGCCGGTGCCTGGCCGTGCCGGCCGACGTGTCACGGCCCGAAGACTGCGAAGCCCTGGTGGCAGCGGCCGTCGAGGCCAGGGGCGGCGTCGACGTGCTGATCAACAACGCCGGCGTCGCCACGGCCGTGCCCGCGCTGCGCGAGACCCCGGAGGAGTTCCGGCAGGTCATCGACACCAACCTGCACGGCACCTACTACATGGCGCAGGCGTGCGCGCGGGTGATGCGGCCCGGCTCGTCGATCGTCAACATCGGCAGCGTGCTCGGCGAGACCACGGCGGGTCTGCCGCAGGCCGCCTACAGCGCGTCCAAGGCGGCGGTGACCGGGCTGACACGCGACCTCGCGCAGCAGTGGACCGGCCGCCGTGGCATCAGGGTCAACTGCCTGGAGCCGGGTTTCTTCGCCTCCGAGATGACCGAGCTGTACAAACCCGGTTATCTGGAGCGCATGGTGGAGTCGCGGGTGGTCATGGACCGCACCGGCGACCCGGCCGAGCTGGTGGCCGCGGCGATCTTCCTGGCCAGCGACGCGTCCTCGTACATCACCGGGGTGACGCTGCCGGTGGACGGCGGGATGCTGATCACCTAGGCCTCGCCACGAGGACGTCGTGCCGGGCGAGGAAGCCCGCGTGGTCGCGCCCAGCCGCTCGCACAACACTGCGCCGGGCGCCGCACCGTGCGCGGGCTCAGCGGGGTGGGCCACGGCGCGCGGGAGATCAGCCCGGGGGTCGTCCAGCCTGGGCAACCTGCGGCGGATGGCGGTGGGAGGACGCCCAGTGGACCGCGTTCAGCGGTTCACCACAGCTTTCGGTGGGGAAAGTTCGCGGTGTCCCGGAAAGCCACTCTTGTTCCGGGGGTATGCATGGCCCTATGTTCGTTGCGTAGTGCGGTGTGTGTTGCGTATTAAGGAACAACCGGAGGCGCCATGAGTGGACCCCGTTTGGTGATCGTAGGGGCGGGGATCGTGGGGTGTGCTCTCGCCGACGAGCTCACCGAGCGGGGGTGGTCCGACGTCACGGTGCTCGACCAGGGGCCGCTCTTCGCCGCCGGCGGCTCCAGCTCACACGCCCCAGGCCTGGTCTTCCAGACGAACCCGTCGAAGACGATGACCGAGTTCGCCTCCTACACCGTGCGCAAGTACACCGCGCTGGGGGAGAGCTGTTTCCGCCAGGTCGGCGGCCTGGAGGTGGCCACCACCCAGGAACGGTGGGACGACCTGCACCGTAAGCACGGCTGGGCGGAGTCGTGGGGCGTCGAGGGCGAGCTGGTCGACGCCGGGCGGTGCGCGGAGCTGTGGCCGCAGCTCGACAAGGACAAAGTGCTCGGCGGTCTGCACGTGCCGAGCGACGGCCTCGCGGGGGCGGTCGCCTGCGGGCAGGCACAGGCGGAGCGGGCCACGGAGCGCGGGGCGAGGTTCCTGCCCGGCCACACGGTGGTGGGCGTCGAGCAGGCGGGCGGCCGGGTGAGCGGCGTCTCGGTCGTGACCTCGGACGGGCGCCGGACGATCCCCGCCGACGTGGTGGTGTGCGCGGCCGGGTTCTGGGGGCCGTCGATCGGCGCGATGGCGGGGCTGACCGTGCCGCTGCTGCCGCTGGCCCACCAGTACGCCAAGTCGGGCCCCCTCGCACCCCGGCCACCGGGCCCCATCCTGCGCCACCAGGACCGCGACCTCTACTTCCGCCGGCACGGTGACCGCATCGGCATCGGCTCCTACGCCCACAGGCCCATGCCGGTCACCCAGGACGAGATCGGCCCCCGTTCGACCACGATGCCGTCGGTGCAGGCGTTCACCGATGAGGACTTCGACCCCGCCTGGCGCGACGCGGTCGAACTGCTGCCCGAGCTGGCCGAGTCGAAGTACGAGGAGGGCATCAACGGCGTCTTCTCCTTCACACCCGACGGGTCCCCGCTGATCGGCGAGGCGCCGCACCTTGAGGGGTTCTGGCTGGCCGAGGCCGTCTGGGTGACCCACTCGGCCGGGGTGGCGCGCGCGGTGGCCGAGGTGCTCGTGGAGGAGCGCTCGTCGGCCGACCTGCACGAGTGCGAGCTGGGCAGGTTCGAGAAGGCGCAGGTGTCGCCGGCGTTCATCGAGGAGCGAGGCAAGCAGAACTTCGTCGAGGTCTACGACGTCATCCATCCGCTGCAGCCGATGGAGTCGCCCCGGCCGCTGCGCACCAGCCCGTTCCACCCGCGTCAGCGGGAACTGGGCGGGTTCTTCCTGGAGGCGGCGGGGTGGGAGCGGCCGCACTGGTTCGAGGCCAACGCGCCACTGCTGGAAGACCTCGTACGCCGCACGGACGAGCACGACGGCGTTCTGGGGGCAGCGCAACGGGACGAGTGGGCGAGCCGCTACTGGTCGCCGATCGCCGCCGCGGAGTCGTACGCGACCAGGGAGCGGGTGGCGCTCTACGACATGACGCCGCTCAAGCGCATCGAGGTCAGCGGGCCGGGGGCTGCGGCGTTTCTGCAGCGTATGACCACGAACAACGTGGACAAGAAGCCCGGCTCGGTCACGTACACCCTGCTGCTCGACGTCAAGGGCGGCATCAGGAGCGACCTCACGGTGGCGCGGCTCGACGAGGAGACCTTCCAGGTCGGCGCGAACGGCAACCTCGACCTGGAGTGGCTGACCCGGCACGCGCCCGGCGGGGTGCGGGTGCGCGACCTGACGCCCGGCACGTGCTGCGTGGGCGTGTGGGGCCCGCAGGCCAGGGACCTGGTGCAGGGGCTCACCGACCTGGACCTGTCGCACGAGAGCTTCCGCTACTTCACCTGCCGGTCCGGGTACGTCGGTCACGTGCCGGTGCTCGCGATGCGCGTCTCCTACGTGGGCGAGCTGGGCTGGGAACTTTACACCACCGCCGACATGGGGCTGAAGTTGTGGGACACGCTCTGGTCGCCCGGGGTGACGACCGCCGGCGGGCGGGCCGCCTTCAACAGCCTGCGGCTGGAGAAGGGCTACCGGCTCTGGGGCGTCGACATGACCACGGAGCACAACCCGTACGAGGCGGGGCTGGCCTTCGCGGTCAGGACGGACAAGGACTTCGTCGGCCGGGACGCGCTGACGACCGACGTCACGCGCAGGCTGGTGCCGCTGCTCAGCGCCGAGGTGGTCATGGGCAAGGAGCCGGTACGGCATGCGGGCCGCACGGTCGGGTACGTCACGAGCGCGGCGTACGGGCACACCATCCAGCGGCCGATCGCGTACGCGTGGATGCCCGCCGAGCTGGCCGAGCCCGGGACGCACGTGGAAATTTCCTACTTCGGCCGCCGCGTCCCCGCGGAGGTCGCGCAGGAGCCCCTGTTCGACCCCGGGATGGAGAAGATCAGACGTTGACCCACCCCGACTTCCTCTGGCGCAACCCGGAGCCCAGACCCGCCTACGACGTCGTCATCGTCGGAGGCGGCGGCCACGGCCTGGCCACCGCCTACTACCTGGCGAAGAACCACGGCCTGACCAACGTCGCGGTGCTCGAACGCGGCTGGCTGGCCGGCGGCAACATGGCCCGCAACACCACGATCATCCGCTCCAACTATCTGTGGGACGAGAGCGCCGCGATCTACGAGCACTCGCTCAAGCTGTGGGAGGGGCTGAGCGACGAGCTGGACTACGACCTGCAGTTCAGCCAGCGCGGCGTGCTCAACCTGGCGCACAACCTGAGCGACGTGCGCGAGGGCCGGCGCCGGGTCAACGCCAACCGGCTCAACGGCGTGGACGCCGAGTGGCTCGACGCGGACGAGGTCAAGAAGTTCTGCCCGATCATCAACGTCTCCGACCGGGCCCGCTATCCCGTCATGGGCGCCACCCTGCAGCGGCGCGGCGGCATCGCCAAGCACGACCACGTGGCCTGGGCTCTGGCCCGCCAGGCGGACGCGTACGGCGTCGACCTCATCCAGGGCTGCGAGGTCACCGGCTTCGAGCTCACCGGCAACCGGGTCACGGCCGTCGAGACCTCGCGCGGGCGCATCGCGGCGGGGAAGGTCGCGCTGGCGGCGGCGGGGCACACCTCCGTGCTCGCCGAGCGGGCCGGGATCCGCCTGCCGCTGCAGTCGCACCCGCTCCAGGCGCTGGTGTCGGAGCTGCTGGAGCCGGTGCTCGACTGCGTGGTCATGTCGAACGCCGTCCACGTGTACGTCAGCCAGGCGCACAAGGGCGAGCTGGTCATGGGGGCGGGCATCGACGCGTACAACTCCTATGGGCAACGCGGCGGCGTGCACGTCATCGAGGCGCAGATGGCGGCGGCGCTGGAGTTGTTCCCGGTCTTCAGCAGGGTGCGCGTGCTGCGCACGTGGGCCGGGATCGTCGACGTCTCTCCGGACGCCTCGCCCATCATCGGGCCGACCCCCGTGGACGGCCTCTACGTCAACGCGGGCTGGGGCACCGGCGGATTCAAGGCGACTCCGGGCGCGGGCTGGGTCTACGCCCACACCCTGGCCCACGACCGGCCGCATCCGCTGGCGCAGCCGTACGCGCTCGACAGGTTCACGACGGGGGCGCTCATCGACGAGCACGGCGCGGCGGCGGTGGCGCACTGATGTTGCTGATCGACTGCCCGCACTGCGGGCCCCGCGACGAGAACGAGTTCCACTACGGCGGCCAGGCCGGCATCGCCTGCCCCACCGGCGACGTGACGGACGAACAGTGGGCCGCGTACGTGTTCATGCGCGACAACCCCAAGGGCTGGTTCCACGAGCGCTGGTTCCACGTGCACGGCTGCCGGACCTGGTTCACGGTCGAACGCCACACGGTGACCCACGAGATCAGGAAGCCATGATGAGGTTCACGTTCGACGGCCGCCCGATGACGGGCGAGCCGGGTGACACGCTGGCCGCCGCGCTGCTGCGCAACGGGGTACGGGTGGTCGGCCGCAGCGTGGACCTCGGCCGTCCGCGCGGGATCTTCACCGCGGGCCCCGAGGAGCCGAACGCGTTGGTCCGCGTGGGTGCCGACCCGATGCTCGCGGCCACCACCGTGGAGCTTCACGACGGGCTGGAGGCGCACAGCCTGCGCGGCAAGGGCCGGGTCGACCTCGACGCGGTGGACGAGCGTCGTTGCGACAAGGGGTACCTGCACTGTGACGTGCTGGTGGTCGGCGGCGGACCGGCCGGGCTGGCCGCGACCCTCGCGGCCGGGCGGTCGGGAGCGCGGGTGATCCTCGTGGACGACCAGCCGCGGCTCGGCGGCGACCTGCTGAACAGCCGTCTGCTTCTGGACGGCGCCCCCGCGCTAGACTGGGTGGCCGGACTCGACCTGCCCGCCAGAGTGCTCACCAGGACGACGGCTGTCGGCTACTACGACCACAACTACGTGGTCGCCGTCGAGCGTCGGGCCCGCGGCGAGCGGTTGTGGCACATCAGGGCGCGTCGCGTGGTGCTGGCCACGGGCGCGCACGAGCGCTCGCTCGCCTTCCCCGGCAACGACCGGCCCGGCGTGATGCTGGCCGCCTCCGCCCGCGCCTACGCCAACCGTTACGGTGTGCGGGCCGGACGGCGGGCGGTGGTGTTCGCCTGCGCCGACTCCGGCTACGAGGCGGCGCGGGACCTCGTCGCGGCCGGGGTGGACGTGCTCGCCGTCGTCGACCCGCGCCCTTCCGGCCTGCCCGCGGACGTGGAGGTCCTGGCCGGGCAGGTCGTGACCGGGACGACCGCCGACGAGGAGGGCGTGCTCACCGGCGTGCAGGTGGGGGCCCGGCACTTCGACGCCGACCTGCTGGCCGTGGCCGGCGGCTGGAACCCTGCCGTGCACCTGTTCAGCCAGTCGGGGGGCCGCACCAGGTTCGACGAGGAGCTCGCGGCCTTCGTGCCCGGCACGTCGGCGCAGGTGGAGCGGTCGGCCGGGGCGTGCAGAGGCCTGTACGCCACGCGCGAGGCCGTCGCCGACGGCTACGCCGCGGGAGCCGAGGCCGCCGGCCGAACCGTGCCGGATCTGCGCGTGCCGGAGTGCGACGAGCGGATTCCGCGGCGACCGGCCGCCCTGTGGCTCGTCGAGAGGGCCCCGGGCAGCGAGCCGGCCTTCGCGGACCTGCACCGGGACGTGGCCGTGGCCGACCTGGCCATGGCCACGGCCACCGGGATGCGTTCGGTGGAGCACGTCAAGCGCTACACCACCGCCGGCACCGGCGCCGACCAGGGCAAGACCTCGGGCGCGGTCGTGGTGGGCGTCATGTCCGCGCTGCTCGGCGCCGCGCCCGGCCAGGTCGGGACGACCACGTTCCGGCCGCCGTACACGCCGGTGTCCTTCGCCACCCTCGCGGGACGCGACCGCGGCGCGCTGTCCGACCCCGTCAGGACGACCGCACTGCACGACGCGCACGTGGCGCTCGGAGCCGTGTTCGAGGACGTGGGCCAGTGGAAACGCCCGCGCTACTTCCCCCAGGACGGCGAGGACATGGAGGCCGCCGTGCGGCGCGAGTGCCACGCGGCCCGCACCGCCGTCGCCGCCATGGACGCCTCCACCTTGGGCAAGATCGACATCAGGGGCGCGGACGCCGGCGAGTTCCTCGACCGCGTCTACACGAACATGTACTCCACGCTGGCCGTCGGCGCCTGCCGCTACGGCGTGATGTGCGGGGCCGACGGGATGGTCTTCGACGACGGCACCACGACCCGGCTCGCCGACGACCACTACCTGACGACCACGACCACGGGCAACGCCGCCCCGGTGCTCGACTGGCTGGAGGAGTGGCGGCAGACGGAGTGGCCGGACCTGGACGTGTCGTTCACCTCGGTCACCGACCACTGGGCGACGGTCGCCGTCGTGGGACCCCGCGCCCGCGAGGTCATCGCGGTGGTCGCGCCGGAGGCGGTGGAGCTGGCCTTCATGCGGTACGCGAGCGTGCCGGTGCTGGGCGTGGCGGGTCGGGTCTTCAGGATCAGCTTCTCCGGGGAGCTGGCCTACGAGGTCAACGTGCCGTGGCGGTACGGCAGGGCGCTGTGGGAGGCGGTGCTCGAACTGGGCGCGGTGCCGTACGGGACCGAGACCATGCACGTGCTGCGGGCGGAGAAGGGGTTCGCGATCGTCGGCCAGGAGACGGACGGGACGGTGACCCCGCAGGACCTCGGCATGGGGTGGATCGTCTCCAAGCGCAAGCCGGACTTCGTCGGCAAGCGCTCCCACTCCCGGCCCGACACCGCGCGCCCCGACCGCAAGTGCCTGGTCGGCCTGCTCGCCGACGAGCCGGAGGCGCTCGTCGAGGAGGGCGCCCAGCTGACTGCGGCAGGCGTCGCGCCGATGCTCGGCCACGTCACCTCCAGCTACCACAGCGCCGCGCTCGACCGCACGTTCAGCCTGGCCCTGGCGAGGAACGTGACCCCTGGCGACCGGCTCACGGCGGTGTCCGGGGACATGAGGCAGCCGGTGACCGTCGTGGAGCCCGTCTTCTACGACCCGGACAACACCCGCCGCGACGGCGACCCCCTGCCGGAGGCGCGGGCGGCGTACAGGGGGGACTGCCGGGCGGAGAGCCCGGCCGCCGCGTTCGCCGACCGTTTCGAGGCGGCGAGCACCCCGCGGGTGCGCCTGCGCGAGGTGCCGTTCGTTTCGATGTGGGAGGTGCGCGGCGCGGATCCGGGCACAGGCCTGCGGCTGGGCCCTGACTGGTGGCTGGTGTCCGGGGACGTCCCGCCACGTCCCGGCTGGGTGGACGTGTCGGGGCAGCGTACGGTCCTGGAGCTCGCCGGGCCCGCCGCCTATGACGTGCTCATCACCGGCTGCCCGATCGACCTGGACCCAGCGGTCTTCCCGGGACACGCCCAGACCCTGCTGGCCAGGACCTCGGTGATACTTGAGCGGCTTTCACCCGAAACGTACCGGATCTACGTGAGATCATCTTTCGCTAAATACCTGGCAGAGTGGCTGATCGATGCCCTGGAGGCTTCGTAAGAGCCATTGATGGGCATTTCTATCCCTAGACTTTACGAAAACAGGGTCCGGGGGTGTGTGGTGCGGGTTCGGGGATTCGTGGTCGGTCTGGTCATGTCGGGGATGCTCGCCGGATGTGGCGGGCTGACCGTGCAGTCGGCAGGCCAGCACGTGGAGAAGCCGGACACCGTCTCGGTGTCGGAGGCTCGCTCGAAACTCGACGGGCTCGACGTCAAGGGCCGCGCCCCTAAGACCGGCTTCGACCGCGACGAGTTCGGCCCTGCCTGGTCGGACGTCGACCGCAACGGCTGCGACACGCGTAACGACATCCTCAAGCGCGACCTCGAAGGCGAGACGTTCAAACCGGGCACCCACGACTGCGTCGTCCTGACCGGCACGCTCAAGGACCCGTTCAGCGGCAAAACCATCGAGTTCAAGCGCGGCCAGGACACCAGCTCGAAGGTCCAGATCGACCACCTCGTGCCGCTGTCGGACGCCTGGCAGAAGGGCGCGCAGCAGTGGTCGAAGATCACGCGCAAGGAGTTCGCCAACGACCCGCTCAACCTGCTGGCCGTCGACGGGCCGCTGAACGGGCAGAAGAGCGACTCCGACGCCGCCACCTGGCTGCCGCCGCGCAAGGCGTACCGGTGCGCCTACATCAGCCGGCAGATCGACGTGAAGGCCAAATACGACGTGTGGGTGACCAAGGCGGAGAAGCAGGCGATGGAGACCATTCTCGACGGCTGTTGACCCTGTACGCACAGTCAGGCGGCGCCAACATCGTCACCTTCAGGAGATCCACCGCAAGCCGGGCATCGACCACGACGAGCGGCTCCGTGCTGTCCACCACGGCGTCCGACCATCGTCCGATCGTGATGAACATGACCCGCTGACCCGGCCGTACTATGCCCGGAGAACCCTGACCTGGCGGCCGGACGGTGTGGTCGCCTGCTCGAAACCGCCGCGGTCCTTCCACGGCGGAGCTTCGGGGCGGCGGTCGAAGATGACCAGGACGCCGGTGGCCAGGGTGAGCGGTCGAGGTGGCGGTCGAGCTGGGCGAGACCTTCGGGTTTCGGGTCGTTTTCCCCGGGTCGCCAGACCTTGAGCTCCATGGCTTCGCGCTGCGTCAGCCGTTCGCCGTCGGGGCCGGTGTGGGGCCAGCGGATCAGGACGTCGAGGCGTTCGGTGCCGGCGGCGTATTCGCGGTCGAGGTGGCCGCCGCCGTTGACCAGGCGGTGCAGGAAGGCCATGAGGATGATCTGGCAGGCGGCTTCGTGGTAGCCCTCCTGCTGGATGAGGACCGCGCCGTGCTCGCGCCAGAACACGACGAACTCCTGGAGCAGGCGTGCCAGGTCGAACCGGCCGTCGGGGCGGACGAAGCTGCGTGGATCGGCTTTGACGAACCGTTCCGTACGATGGCCGAGGACCCGTAGGAGGACCTCCCGGTAGATGGGGTTGGCGATCTCCAGGTCCCCGGGCCCTCGGCTGAGGCCGAGGTCGTGCACGTAGGAGACGTCATCGTCGAAGGACGTGTCCGTGCCCGGCCATGTTCCCGCGACGATCGGTTCGATCACCCGTTCCACCCGTGGTTCGTGCAGCCGGGCCACGAGAGCGTCCAGGTGGGTGGCGCGCGTCCGGATCAACCGTTCCTTGGCCTCGTCGATGACCATCACGGTCGAGCCCGCGCCGATGCCGAGCCGCTTGGCCTCCTCGGGGGAGGCGGGTCGCGCCCACACTTCCTCGCTCCGGGCGTCCACGTCGATGCCGATGGCGGCCATCCGGTGCGTCACCCCGAGGCCGGCGGTTCGCCCGGCCGGAGCCGTTCGCGGATCTCGGCCGGTGCCTGCATGGTGACACCCGGCGCCACCTCGTATTCGGCGGACAGCTCCTCGCGTGTCGGCAGCCGGTCGCCCGGTGCGAACTCCCCGGCTAACAATTCGCTGCCGCAAATCCGCCGAAATCCGTACATGCAAAGCGGAGCATGCTCACCGGTGCAACGGCGGACGCGGCACGCCTACTTGCTCTGCAGGTTCCCCAGCGGGCTGAGGTCCTCCTCCAGCGCCGACTTCCAGCCGGTGTCCTCGGAGCAGAGGACGCTGCGCAGGTAGGCGGTGGTGAGCCGCTGGATCAGGGCGACGCGGGCGGGGTGCTCGTCGGTCGTCTCGGCGGCCTCGTACCCGGAGACGCCCCCGAGCGAATGCTCGGCCCCGGACAGCGTGAGCAGGCTCTTGCCCCCGGGACTGTGCACGTAGGAGTCGGTGAACCAGTCGGGGCCGCGGGTGGACGGCGCGGACTGGTCCTTGTCGCCCGCGACGATGAGCGAGGGAGCGGTCATGTCGCCGAAGTACGGCCTCATGAAGGGGAAGTGCTCGGCCGCGAACGGGGCGAGGTCGTCGCCCAGGCCGGTCAGGGCGAGCAGCACGCCCGCCTTGACGCGGGGGTCGGACATGTCCTCCCCGGCAACACCGTCGGCGCCGAGGACCCGCGCCCCCAGCAGCGCGCTCGCGCTCTGGGCTCCCCAGGAGTGGCCCGACACGGCGACGCGGCTGCGGTCGATGCGTCCCCCGAGTCCCGGTACGGCGGCTTCGAGGAGGTCGAGCCCGTCGAGAGCCCGCTCGAGGTCCTCGATGCGAAACCGCCAGATCCGTGGTGTACGGGGATCCTCGGGCGGGAGGCCGAGCGTCCGGGAGTCTAGGTGGGTGGGCCGCAGCACCACGAACCCATGAGCGGCCCAGTGGTCCGCCAGCGGGGCGTAGCCGTGCATCGACTGGCCGTAGCCGTGCGAGAACACGATGACGGGCAGCCCGGTGCCGGTCACGGGGGCGGACACGTGAACCTGGAGGTCATCGCCGCGGCCCGGCGCGGGCAGAACGACCGGCTTCACCGAGACGACCGGTGTGGGGGAGCCGGCAATGAGATCTGTTTCCGTCATGAGAACGGTCTCCCTCTAGCGGTTCTTGGCGATGAGCTCGTCGGCGACCCACCGTGCGACGCCGGCGGGATAGGGCGGCATCAGCCCGAGGACGATGTGCGTGAAGCCGGCGTCGATGGCTTCGGCGATCGAGTCGCGGGTGAGGTCGGGCTGGTCGTAGGAGACGGGCAGGTGGATCGAGCGGGTGATCGAGGCGGGGTCGCGGCCGATCTCGCCGCAGTAGCGGTCGAGCAGGTCGCTGCGGCTGACGACGTCCTTGATGTCGCCGCCGGGGATGTTCCACAGGTCGGCGTGCTGGGCTACCACGCGCAGCGTCGCCGAGGAGCGCCCGCCGATGAGAATGGGCGGGTGGGGTCGCTGGACGGGTTTGGGGTTGCCGTACGCTCCGGTGACCTGGACGTACGTGCCGTGGAAGTCGAACGGTTCCTTCTCCGTCCACACCCGCCGGATCACCGTGCACGCCTCCGCGAGGCTGCCCACGGCGTGGGCGGTGTCGTGGAAGGGCAGGCCGTGGGCTTCGTACTCGCGGTGGGCCAGCGGCCAGCTGGGTCGTGAGCCGACGCCGATGCCGAAGTCGAGCCGTCCGCCGGAGATGACGTCGACGGTCGTCGCGATCTTGGCCAGTAAGGCCGGTGGGCGGATGCGGTTGCTGGTCACCATCACGCCGAGGCGCAGCCGCCGGGTCTGCGCGGCGAGGGCGGAGAGCAGCGTCCAGCCCTCGTAGATCGTGCCGCCGGGGTCGCCGAAGATGGGCAGGAGGTGGTCGAACAACCACGCGTGTTCGATCTCGGGAATCTCGTCCGCCTCGCGCCAGACCCGGAGGATGACGGGGTAGTCGACCTGGGCCGGAGCGGTCATGAGACCGAAGCGGGGTCTGGTGGTGTGGAGCATGGGGCGCTGGTCCTTTCGAGGAGTAAGCGGAACACCTCTCCGGTGTACGGGTGGCCGCTCGTCGCGGTGGGCCCGTACGCCGGCGCGGTCCGTGAGTGCCGCCCCGCCCTCCGCTGTATCGCGAGGCAGGCGTGGTCGCGACGGGTGGCTTGGTCCTTCGGCCGGCACTCTGGCATCATGGAGTAAACGGAATCTGGTTCCAGCTACGATAAGGAACGTGGTTCCGTTTTGCAAGCGCGACAAGGGAAGGACATGGCGCGGTGAACGACGGAGGCGCGAAGCGCGCCGCCACCCGTAAGCGGGCCGACGCCCGGCGCAACGAGAGGACGCTGCTCGACGCCGCCGCGGCCGTCTTCGTGACCTCGGGCGTCGAAGCGCCGGTGCGCGACATCGCCGCCAGGGCGGGAGTCGGGGTGGCCACGATCTACCGCCACTTCCCGACCCGGTCCGACCTCATCATCGCCGTCTACCGGCACCAGGTCGAAGCCTGCGCCGAGGCCGGCCCTGCCCTGCTGGAGAGCGCCGCCGACCCCTACGACGCGCTCAAGCGGTGGATCGACCTCTTCGTCGACTTCCTGGTCACCAAGCACGGGCTCGCCTCCGTGCTGCAGTCCGACAACGCCGGCTTCGACACGCTGCACGCGTACTTCCTCGACCGCCTCGTGCCCGTCTGCACCCGGTTGCTCGACGCGGCGGCCGCCGTCGGTCAGATCCGCTCCGACCTCAACGCCCTCGAACTCATGCGCGGCGTCGGCAACCTCTGCATCGGCGCAGACAACGACCCCCGCTACGACGCACGGCGGATGGTCGGTCTCCTCATAGCAGGGCTTCGCCCACAACCATGAAACGCCGGGCCGCGGTGGCCCGGCGTTCCTGGAAGCTCCGGATCAGTCGTCGTCCTTGTCGTCCCGGTCGTCCCGGTCGTCCCGGTCGTCGTCGTCCTTGTCCGACTGCTGCTCCGTCTCGTTCTTGGCGACCTTGCCCGTGGCGGCGTCGATGGTCAGCTCGTGCCGCTGCGCGCCCTTGGTCAGCTCGATCTCCCACACGTCCGCCCCCGTGTCCCGGGAGTCGAGGTCGAGCTCGCTGACCCAGGCGCCCGCCACCTGCTTGTGCGCGATCTCGATGGCCTGCTCCGCCGTGACCTTGGGGGCGGGGGCGGCGACGGTGGTGGCGGCGACGGCCGCGCCTCCGCCCGCGACCAGCGTGACGACACCGGCACCTGCAACGATGAACTTCTTCGTGATTCGCATGCCTCCACGAAACCGCGATCGCCGCTAATCGCGCGCTAAGCCACGGTTAACGCTACGGCTCCAGGGCCTTGTGTCCCAATCGCCGCCGCCGTGGTTTCACGTACGGGCCGGGCCCAGGACGACCTCCACCCGCGTGCCGCCTTCCGGGCCCGTGGAGACGGTCAGGCCACCTCCCGACGACTCGGCGGTGCGGCGGGCGATGTCGAGGCCGAGCCCGGTCGAGCCGCCCCCGCTGGTGCCGCGCTCCAGCAGCGCCGCGTCGAAGCCGGGGCCGGAGTCCTCGACCACCAGCAGAACCCCGGCGTCGTGCGGCGCCAGGCGTACCGCCATGGGCACCCCCTCGGGGGTGTGCGCGAAGACGTTGCCCAGCAGCGCGTCCACGCAGGCGGACAGTTCCTCGGCGCCCACCGCCACCGGCAGCGCGGCGTCGGGCAGCGAAACCGATACCTCCCGCCCCTGGTCCTCGGCCAGCACCGACCAGAACCGCACCCGCTCCCGCACCACCGCCGCCGCGTCGCACGTGTCGCGCCCGGCAGAACGCCGGCGCGCGTCCGTGATGACCGTGCTCACCGCACGCTGGAGCGCGTCCACGCGGCTCTGTACGCGTGCCCTCTCCTCCGGGTCGCGCAACGTTTCGGCGTCCAGCCGCAGGCCCGTCAGAGGGGTACGCAGCCGGTGCGACAGGTCCGCCACCGACTCCCGTTCCGTCGCGAGCAGGTCGTCGATGCGCCCCGCCAGATGGTTGAGCGCCAGCGCCACCGAGCGCACCTCGGGCGGACCGCCCAGCTCCGCCCTGGCGGACAGGTCGCCGCCGGCCAGCCGGTGCGAGACCCTGGCGAGCCCGTCCACGGGCCTGGTCACGGCGAGCGCCAGCCGGTCGGCCAGGACGATGCCCAGCACGACCAGGGCGAGCCCGAGCACGAGCAGCGCCAGCCATGCCTCCCGCACGCCCTTGGTCAGCTCGGCGTCCGGCACGAACACCCTGATGACGGCCGTGCCCTCCGGCGTCTGCGCCGAGGTCAGCACCTCCCTGCCGCCGGGGGCCGCGGCGGTGACGCTGCGTCCGGTGGCGGCCAGGAGTACGGCGTCGGAGCGGGGCGCCTGCCCGCCCACCGTGCCGCCACCCGGCAGGAACACGGTCACGGGCCGGCCCGCCTGCTGCACGGCCAGCGTCAGGTCGGGCGTGCCCACGGCCACCGCAACGTACTCGGCCGCCGCGGTGGCCCTGCTCATGGCGCCGTTCTCGGCCACGGCTCCGATCAGCAGTGCCATCGGCACCAGCAGCGCGATCAGCACGAGGGACGTGGTCGCGGCGACCAGCAGGGCCAGCCATCGCCTCATGACGGCTCGACCAGCTTCACGCCGACGCCGCGCACGGTGTGCAGGTAGCGCGGCTCGGACGCCGTCTCGCCGAGTTTCCTGCGCAACCACGACAGGTGCACGTCCACGGTTTTGTCGGCCCCGCCGTACGGAAGCTGCCAGACCTCCGTCAGCAACTCCCGCTTGGTGACGACCTCGCCCGGCCGGGCTGCCAGATAGTGCAGGACGTCGAACTCGCGCGGCGTCAGGTCGAGCGCCGCCCCGTCCAGCGTGGCCGTACGCGCCCGCGGATCCACCCGAAGGGCCCCCACGGCCAGGGGCTCCGGCCCCGAGTCGCCGCCCGACCGCCGTAGCACGGCCCTGACCCGGGCGTCGAGCTGCGCCGCGCTGTACGGCTTGACCACGTAGTCGTCGGCGCCCGCGTCCAGCACCGGCACCATCTCCGCGTCGCCGTCGCGGGCCGTCGCCACGATGACCGGCACCCGGCTGACCGCCCGCAACATGCGCAGCAGCTCCACCCCGTCGAGGTCGGGCAGCCCCAGGTCGAGAACGATGAGATCGGGGCGGTCGTGCACGGCCAGCCGCAGCCCGTCCAGCGCCGTCGGCGAGGAGGAGACGGCGTGGCCGAGCTCCCGCAGCCCGCGGCTGAGCGCCGTGCGGATCGCCACGTCGTCCTCGATGAGCAGGATGTCAGCCATGTACTTGAACGTAGACGCTCCCTGGCGATGCCTTGGGCCGCCTTAGGGGCGCCTTAACCTGACGTTAGCCGTACATGGGGGAGGCTGGGAGGCGATGAAGAGACTCGTCCTGGCCTGGGCCGCCACCGCCGTCGCCGCCACCGGCGCGGGCGTGGCGGTGCTCGGCCTGCTCGGCAACGGCCTGACCGGCGCCTCCAGCCACGTGCTCACCGGGCCGGAGGTGCGCGCGGCCCTGGCCACGGCGACGTCGCGCGCGGTCACGACGCCGACCGGCTCGCCCGCCCGGACCCGGCAGGAGAAGCTGATCCGCAGCGCGGGCGGCACGGTGATCGCCTCCTGCGACGGCGACCAGGTGACGTTGCGCTCGTGGAGCCCCGCCCAGGGCTACGCGGCGGACGGCGTCGAGCCGGGGCCCGCCCGGGAGGCCAAGGTGGAGTTCGAGCAGGAGGAGGGTGACGAGGTGGAGCTCACGATCACCTGCGCGGGCGGCCGGCCCGTGGCCCGCGCCTCGTCGTAGCCCGTCCGGTCACCGGCTCCCGCGCACCTGCAACGCCCCGAGCAGCTCCTCGGACGCCCTGGTGATGGTCTCGACGGCCCGGTCGAACGCCTGCGCGTTGTGCGCGGCGGGTGCCCGGAAGCCGGAGATCTTCCTGACGTACTGGAGCGCCGCCGCGCGCACGTCCTCCTCGGTCACACTCTCGGTGTACGGGGGACGAAGGGTCTTGATGCTTCTGCACATGCCCTAACGGTAATAGCCCATGCGCTGGCTTATCTCCCGCGCGCCCTCGACCAGCAGCTCGCCCACCTCGGGAAGCCGGTCGGGCGTCAGCCGGTAGGAGGGCGCGGAGACGCTGACGGCGGCCACGACGGTGCCGTCGCTGCCCCTGATCGGCGCGGCGACCGCGTTCAGCCCGACCTCGAGCTCCTCCACGGCCTCGGCCCAGCCTCGTTCCCTGATGGTGTCGAGGTCCAGATCGTCCTTGGAGGTGATCGTGCGGGGGGTGTAGCGGTCGAGCCGGCCGGGCATGCGCAGGGCGCCGAAGGCCAGCAGCACCTTGCCGCTGGAGCTGGCGTGGGCGGGGGTGCTCTTCCCGACCCAGTTGTGCCCGCTGATCGCGGCCGGGCCGCGGATCTGGGTGAGGTTGACCGCGTCGCCGTCCTGCGGGACCGCGATGTTGACGGTCTCGCCGATCTCCTCGGCCAGGCGCAGGCACACGTCTCTGCCTTCGCGCGACAGGTCGAGCTGGGCCGTGGCCGCGCCGGCCAGGCGTACGACGCCGAAGCCGAGCTGGTAGCGCCCGCGGTCGCTGCTCTGCTCCACCAATCCGCCCTGCTCCAGAGCGGCGAGTAAACGGAAGGCCGTGGACTTGTGCACGTCGAGCTCTGTCGCGAGATCCGTCACTCGGGTGGAACCCTCACGGGCGAGGATTTCCAGGATGGCAATGGCCCGATCTACTGATTGCACGGTCGCGGTGTTGCTCATACCGCAACAGCATACTTCGCCGCACGGAGCTTCTCACGGGGATCTTGGCGGGCGGTGAGCGGGATCGCCGGTGTATCCGCACGTCAGAGGGCCCGGAAAAGTAATTGACTACTCAACTGCCGTCGGCCGTCGGACGGAGCTCGTTGCCGAAGTCGAGTGCGATCTTCCGCAGGCCCTCCGCCAGCTCGTCACGGTCCAGCCCGTCGATGCGTTCCGCGGGGCCCGACACCGACATCGCGGCGACCACCCGGCCACCGTCCCAGACGGGCACGGCCAGGCAGTGCACGCCCAGCTCCTCCTCGCCCAGGTCCATGGCGTAACCACGCGACCTGACCTGTTCGAGCTCGGCGAGCATCGCGCTCAGCTCGGTGATCGTGTTGGGGGTGCGCCGCGGCATGCCGGTCCGCTCGAACACGGCGACCGCCTCGGAGGCGGGCCGCCCGGACAGCAGCACCTTGCCCACCGCCGTGCTGTGCGGCAGCACCCGCCGGCCCACCTCGGCGAACATGCGCAGCCTGCGCGGCGAGGGCGCCTGGGCCACGTAGACGATGAAGTCGCCTTCGAGCACGGCCAGGTTGGCGGTCTCGCCGGACAGCTCGACCATCCTGGCGAGGTACGGCTGCGCCCATACGCCGACCATGCTCTCCGCGATGCCGCCCAGGCGTACGAGCCCGCCGCCGAGCGCGTACCGGCGGTCCGACTCCTGGCGTACGTAACCGCGGGCGAGCAGCGTCTGCAGCAGCCGGTGGATGGTCCCGTACGGCAGGCCCGTCCTGGCGGCGATCTCCGACAGGCCCGCCTCGCCCCCATGCTCGGCCAGCGCCTCCAGCACGTCGAGCGCCCGCTCGACCGACTGGACGCTCACAGGCGCACGCCGCGGAGCGAGGCGTCCAGCACCTCGGCCGTGTGCGCCACCCTGATCTCCTCGCCGGCGCGGCGCATGGCGGAGGCGATCTGCATGGTGCAGCCGGGGTTGGCGGAGACCAGCAGGCCGGCGCCGGTCGTGCCCACCGCGCGGGCCTTCCTGTCGCCGAGGTCGTGGGCGGCCTGCGGCTGCAGGATGTTGTACGTGCCCGCGGACCCGCAGCAGACGGCCGACTCGGGGATCTCGCGCAACTCCAGGCCGGGGATGCCGCGCAGCAGCTCGCGCGGCTGGTCGCGGATGCCCTGGGCGTGGGCCAGATGGCAGGCGTCGTGGTAAGCGACGGTCAGCGGCATCGGGTGCCGCGTGGCCACGGGGCCCAGCTCGGCGAGATATTCGGACAGGTCGGCTACCTTGAACCGGGGTTCGCGGCCGAGCAGTTCGGCGTATTCCTTCATGGAGGAGCCGCATCCCGCCGCGTTCACCACGACGGTGTCGACGCCCGCCTTCTCGAACGTCCTGACCGTGCGCCGGGCGAGCCTTCTGGCCTGCTCGGCGCGCCCGGAGTGCACGCTGAGCGCGCCGCAGCAGCCCTGTCCTCGCGGGATGACCACGTCGCAGCCCTCCAGCGCGAGCACTCGCGCGGTGGCCGCGTTGACCTGGGGAAAGAACTCTCCCTGTACGCATCCCGTGAGCATGCCGACGACGGCCCTGCGCTCCCCCCTTGCTCTGACGACGCGCGGCATGCGTTGGCGGTGCTCGACCCGCGGCGCCAGCCTCGCCATGGAGCCGAGGCCGGGGTGCACCCGGGACAGGAACGGCGCCATCCGCCCGGCCAGCCACATCGTCGGCCGCAGCAGCCGCAGCCTGCGCGGGTAGGGGAAGAGGCTGAACACGATCTCGCGTACGGCCCGGTCCTCCGGCTCGCGCACGTGCTCCCGCTCGATTACGACCCTGGTCTGCTCGATCAGCCGGTCGTACTGGACTCCGGAAGGGCACGCCGTGACGCACGCCATGCAGCCCAGGCAGGCGTCGAAGTGCCCGGCCATCTCGGGGGTGATGGGCGTGCCCTCGACGTGCTGCTTCATCAGGTGGATACGGCCGCGCGGCGAGTCCATCTCCTCGCCCCACAGCGCGTACGTCGGGCACGTCGGCAGGCAGAACCCGCAGTGCACACAGTCGTTGATCAGCTCAGGATCCACGTCAGATCCTTCCTGCGAACCGGCCGGGGGACATCCTGCGCCCGGGATCGAATCGTTCCTTCACCCGCCGCATCAGCGGCAACGTGCTCACCTGCCCCCACCTGTCGACGCCGTCGTACGGCGAGGCCGGGACGCTCACCCGCCCGCCCAGCGCCTCGATCCGCGTTCTGAGCCGGTCGACGGCGTCCGTCAGCTCCGCCTCGGAGACCTCGCCCCCGCGCTCCAGGTAGGCGTGTCCCGTGGCCGCGGAGCCGCGGAAGGAGAACCCGGCCTCGCCCGCAGCCGCCAGCGCCTCGGTCGTGCGCGCGGGCGGGAAGCGCAGCTCTGCCAGCACCTCGTCCGTGAGGATGCGCCCCCACCAGTCAGGCCGCACGTCCGTGATCGTGCCGTCGCCGAGCACATCGCGCAGCGCCTGCGCGCGGTGCTCGGCGGCCGACCCCTCCACCAGCACCGCGATCGTCGCGTGCCGGCCGTCGGGACAGTCGATGTCCACGGCGGAGGGCTCGGCCTGGGAGGCGGCCAGGCGCGGCAGGGTCTCACCGGCGAGGCCGGCGACCTCCGTGGCCGCCACAACCCAGCGCCGCAGGGCGGGCAGCGGGTGCAGGCGGAAGGTCGCCTCGGCGATCACGCCCAGCGTGCCGCGCGAACCGGTGAAGAGCTTGCCGAGGTCGTAGCCGGCGACGTTCTTGACCACCTTGCCGCCCGACCTGGCGACCGTGCCGTCGGGCAGGACCACGGTGACCCCGATGAGCAGGTCGCGGGCGGTGCCGTAGCGGAAGGCGCGCGGGCCCGCGGTCGCGGCGGCGAGCGTGCCGCCGACCGTCGTCTGCTCGGCGAACGGCGGGTCGAGCGCCAGCTCCTGCCCTTTGCCCGCGAGCGCGGCGGCCAGGGCGTCCATGGTGACGCCCGCCTGCGCCCGCACCACGAGGTCGCCGGCCGCGTGTTCGAGGATCTCGTTCATGCAGCACATGTCGAGCAGGACGTCGCACCGCTCGGGCGGGTGGCCCCAGTGCAGCTTGGTCCCGCCGCCCACGGGCACCACCGCGAGGTCCTGCTCCTCGCAGGCCCGCAGCACCGCGGCGATCTCCTCCACCGTCTCGGGCAGCGCCACCCAGCGCGGCACCACGCCGCTCACGGCGTCCCTCTCACCGGCCCGCCTGACCGTCACGCCGCCGGCCGCCAGGGTCATCAGAACTGTTCCGCCTTCCCGGACTCGACCAGCGGGTGCACGCCCTTGCGCACGCCCGGCACCTCGCCGCACAGCCGCGGCGTGGGGAACACCTTGCCCGGGTTGGACAGGCCACGCGGGTCGAACGCGCACCGGACGAGCTGCATGGTGTCCAGGTCGTCGTCGCTGAACATCCTCGGCATATAGCGCGATTTGTCGACCCCGACCCCGTGCTCGCCCGTGATCGAGCCGCCGTGCTCGATGCACAGGTCGAGGATCGCGCCGGAGACCACCTCGGCCCGCTCGCCCGCGCCGGTCTCCGCGTCGTCGAACAGCACCAGCGGATGCAGGTTGCCGTCGCCCGCGTGGAAGACGTTGGCCACCTTGATCCGGTGCTCGGCCGAGAGCCGGTCGATGGCGGCCAGCACGCCGGGCAGCGACGTGCGCGGCACCACGCCGTCCTGAACGATGTAGGCCGGGCTGATGCGCCCCACGGCCGCGAACGCCGACTTGCGGCCCTTCCAGATCGCCGCCCGCTCGGCGGCGCCGGCCGCGACCCGCAGCTCGAACGCGTCCGAGCAGATCTCCCTGAGCCGGGCGAACTGCCGCTCCACCTCGTCAGTGGGCCCGTCGAGCTCCACGATGAGCACGGCGCCCGCGCCCTCGGGATAGTCGCAGGCCACCGCCGCCTCGGCCGCCTCGATGGCCAGCGCGTCCATCATCTCGATGGCGGCCGGCACGATGCCCGCCCCGATGATCGCCGAGACCGCCTCGCCGCCCTGCTCGATGCTCTCGAACGCGGCCAGCACCGTGGTCACCGACTCGGGCGCGCGGCAGAGACGTACCGTGATCTTGGTGGCGATGCCCAGCGTGCCCTCCGAGCCCACGAACGCGCCCAGCAGGTCGTAGCCGGGGTCCGCGCGGTCGAGCGTCACCAGATCGCCGTCGGGGGTGACGATCTCACAGGCCTCGACGTGGTTGACGGTGAAGCCGTACTTCAGGCAGTGGGCGCCGCCGGAGTTCTCCGCGACGTTGCCCCCGATCGAGCAGATCTGCTGGCTGGAGGGGTCGGGGGCGTAGTAGTAGCCCTGGTCGCGCACGGCCTCGGTGATGGCCAGGTTGGTGACGCCCGGTTCCACCACCGCCCTGCGGTTGGCGAGGTCGATCTCCAGGATGGCACGCATCTTCGAGGTGACGATGAGCACGCCGTCCTCGCGGGGGAGCGCGCCCCCCGACAGCCCGGTCCCCGAGCCCCTCGCCACGAAGGGGACGCCGAAGTCGTTGCACAGGCGTACCACGCGGGCGATCTGCTCGGCCGTGGCGGGCAGCACGACCACGCCCGGGGTCGCCCGGTGGTAGGTCAGGCCGTCGCACTCGTACGTGCGCAGGCGTACGGGATCGGTGATCACCGAGTCGTGGGGCAGCAGCGACCGCAGGGCCGCTATCAGCGTTTCCATCACCGATCCCCCTTTATTAGCCTTTCCTATGGCATTCGAGTCCTATGGCATTCGAGCATATGCGGGCAGCGTCAGGAACTCCGCGAAGTCGTCGTCCAGCGCGACCTCCTTGAACAGCGCGGTGGCCTGGGCGTACAGGCTCTCGTCGTAGCCCGGCTCCTGCGCGATCGCGGCCACCTCCTCCGCGATGATCCGCTCGACCAGGTCCTTCGTCACCCGCGCGCCCGTTTCGGCGAGCTCGATGTCGTTGTGGATCCACTGCCAGATCTGCGAACGCGAGATCTCGGCCGTGGCGGCGTCCTCCATGAGGTTGTGGATCGCCACCGCGCCCTGACCGCCCATCCACGCGGCGAGGTAGCGCAGCCCCACGTCCACGTTGTTGCGCAGCCCCGCCTCCGTGATCTCGCCGGGCGTCTCCGAGACCGCCAGCAGGTCGGCGGCGGACACGCTGACGTCCTCGCGCAGCCGGTCGAGCTGGTTGGGCCGCGACCCCAGCACGCCGTCGAACACCTCGCGGCAGACCGGCACCAGGTCGGGATGCGCCACCCACGACCCGTCGAACCCGTCGCCGGACTCGCGCGTCTTGTCGGCCCGCACCTTCTCGAGCGCCACCGCGTTCACCTCGGGGTCACGCCGCGAGGGGATGAACGCCGCCATCCCGCCGATCGCGTGCGCGCCCCGCTTGTGACACGTGCGCACCAGCAACTCGGTGTACGCGCGCATGAAAGGCGCGGTCATCGTCACCGCGTTCCGCTCGGGCAGCAGGAACTCCCTGCCCCTGGTGCGGAACTTCTTGATCACGCTGAACAGGTAGTCCCAGCGGCCGGCGTTGAGCCCCGCGGAGTGGTCGCGCAGCTCGTAGAGGATCTCCTCCATCTCGAACGCCGCCGGGTAGGTCTCGATGAGCACGGTGGCCCTGATCGTGCCGTACGGGATGCCGAGCAGCTCCTGGGCCCGCGTGAACACGTCGTTCCAGAGCCGCGCCTCCAGGTGCGACTCGATCTTGGGCAGGTAGAAGTACGGGCCCTTGCCCTTGTCGAGCTGCCGCTGGGCGCAGTGGAAGAAGTAGAGGCCGAAGTCGAACAGCGACCCCGCGACCGGACGCCCGTCGACCCCGGCGTGCTTCTCGTCGAGGTGCCACCCGCGCGGCCGCACCACGACGGTGGCCAGCTCGTCGTCGGGGCGCAGCGCGTACGTCTTGCCGCCGGACTCGAAGTCGATCGTACGGTCGAGCGCGTCGCGCAGGTTGACGTGGCCGCTCACGCAGTTCTCCCAGAGCGGCGAGTTGGCGTCCTCGAAGTCGGCCAGCCAGACCTTGGCGCCGGAGTTGAGCGCGTTGACGGTCATCTTCTTGTCCACGGGGCCGGTGATCTCGACGCGGCGGTCCTCCAGGCCGGGCGCCGGGGAGGCGACCTGCCAGTCACCCTCCCTGATCTCCTTCGTCTCGGGCAGGAAGTCGAGCGTGGCGCCGGCCGACAGCTCGGCCTGCCGCGTCTGGCGGGCCTCCAGCAGCTCCAGCCGCCTGGCGCCGAACTCCCGCTGGAGGGTCGCCACGAACGCGAGCGCCTCCGGCGTGAGGATCTCGTCGTACCGGTCGTGCATCGGGCCGGTGATCTCCATGAACCTCTTCCCCACTGTTCCGCGATGTGGAAAACGACTTCTGAATTATGGAACCGAAGCTACCCTTCTGGTCCTTCTCCGGTCAAAGACGGGGTTCCCCCGGGGGATCTCCGGGAGAACCCCGATGCGTGCGGGCCGCGCACCGCGAAAGTATGCGGGGCATGAGAACGATGGCGATCGCGGGCGGGCTGCTGGCCTCCGCATTGGCGCTGACCGGGTGCGGGCTCGCGAGCATCGGGGGTCCCACTGAGCAGGACACCGCCTCCTACCAGGTGACCGACAAGGTGACCAAGCTGCGGCTCGAGAGCAGCGCGGGCGACACCGTGCTCACGGAGACCGGCGGCAACGCGATCCGCGTCACCGAGACCCTCCGGTGGCGGGGCGACGGCAAGCCCACCCCCGAGCACAAGGTCGAGGGGGAGGAGCTGTTCGTCGCCTACGACTGCCCGTCGAACTTCGGCAGCTGCCGCGTCGACTACAAGATCGAGATCCCCAAAGGGCTGGCCGTCGACCTTGAGGCCGGCTCGGGCAACTTCACGCTCAGGGACCTGACGGGTACGATCGACGTGAAGCTCGGCTCGGGCGACGTCGACGCCGCCGGCCTCGGCGGCAAGAAGCTGTACGCCGACGCGGGATCGGGCGACATCGAGCTGAAATACCGCCGCGCCCCGGAAGAGGCGCGGCTCGAGACCGGCTCGGGCAACACGAAACTCGTCGTGCCGGCGGGCAAGTACGCGGTGGCCACCGAGGTGGGATCCGGCGACGTCAACGTCAAGGTCGACAACGACGGCTCATCGCCGAACAAGATCTCGATATCGGCCGGTTCGGGTGATGTCAGCGTGGAGCCGGGATAACCAGGTGATTGCGCCAGGGATGTCATGCCACCATCGTGGGAAGACATCGTGGTGTCCGGACGTTCCCTAATAGAGATGACACGTATGCACGAATACTCCGCGCTCGACGCGTACGAGACCGGCGACATGGACCTCGAGGAGCGTCAGGCGCTCCGCCGCGTGGCGGGCCTGTCCACAGAACTTCAGGATATCTCCGAGGTCGAATACCGGCAGTTGCGGCTCGAGCGGGTCGTCCTGGTCGGCGTCTGGACCTCCGGCACCGTCGAGGATGCCGAGAACTCGCTTCTCGAGCTCAAGCTCCTCGCCGAGACGGCCGGGTCCGAGGTGCTCGACGGCCTGATCCAGCGCCGTCAGAAGCCCGACCCGGCGACCTACATCGGCTCGGGCAAGGCGCTCGAGCTGCGCGACGTGGTCGAGTCGACCGCCGCCGACACCGTGATCTGCGACGGCGAGCTGACCCCCGGTCAGCTCCGCCAGCTCGAGGAGACGGTCAAGGTCAAGGTGATCGACCGCACCGCGCTGATCCTCGACATCTTCGCCCAGCACGCCAAGAGCCGCGAGGGCAAGGCCCAGGTCGAGCTGGCGCAGCTGCAATACCTGCTGCCGCGCCTGCGCGGCTGGGGCGGCAACCTGTCCCGGCAGGTCGGCGGGCGCGCCGCGGGCGGCGTCGGCATCGGCGGCCGCGGCCCCGGTGAGACCAAGATCGAGCTCGACCGCCGGCGCATCCGCGAGCGGATGGCCAAGCTGCGCCGCCAGATCAGGGGCATGTCCACCTCGCGCGACACCATGCGCTACCAGCGCCAGCGGCGCGAGGTCCCGGCCGTGGCGATCGCCGGCTACACCAACGCGGGCAAGTCCTCGCTGCTCAACCGCGTCACCGGCGCGGGCGTGCTGGTGGAGGACGCGCTGTTCGCGACGCTCGACCCGACGGTCCGGCGGGCGCGCACACCCGAGGGCCGGCTCTTCACGATCGCCGACACGGTCGGGTTCGTCCGGCACCTGCCGCACCAGCTCGTCGAGGCGTTCCGCTCGACGCTGGAAGAGGTGGCCGACGCCGACCTCATCCTGCACGTCGTCGACGGATCCCACCCCGACCCCGAGGGCCAGCTGGCGGCCGTGCGCGAGGTGTTCGCCGACATCGAGGGCGCCTCCGCCATCCGCGAGATCGTCGTGATCAACAAGGCCGACCTGGCCGATCAGGGCGTGATCGACCGGATCCTCCGGCGTGAGCGCGGAAGCGTCGTGGTGTCGGCCCGCACGGGCAAGGGCATCCCCGAGCTCATGTCGCTCATCGACCAGGAGCTGCCGCGGCTCGACCACGAGGTCAACCTGCTGGTGCCCTACGACAGGAGCGACCTGATCTCGCGCGCCCACAAGGAGGGCGAGGTCCTCTCGGTCGATCACGTCGAGGACGGCACGATCCTGCACGCTCGTGTGCTGCCCAGCCTGTCGCAGGAGCTGGTGCGGGTGGGCAAGCCGGTCGAACGCGTCTCCTAGACGACCTGCACGCCGCCGCTCGCCGGTATGTCGCTGAGCGGTTGGGCAGCTCTCGCTTGAAAGCGCGCAGAGCTGCCCAAAAGCGGCAGTGGTCCGCGCACCCTGGGGTTGCTACCATTGGCCAGACCTAACGTTGGTCTGCATTTTGGGTTCGGGTCTGGGTTTCGGATGATGACTACTGGTGTGGAAGTCGTCAACGGGGGCCATGGGGACGAGGCAGGGCTGGGTGACGGATGGGATCAGTGGTCTTTCTTCCGAATAACCCTGTACAGCGGCCCAGCCTGTGAAATAACGTAACTGAACTGAAATCGCCGGATCATGTCTCCGGCGATACGGTCACCGCACAGCTTGACGCGGACTAGAGCAGGAGACCCCCCATGTCGTCCGGACCCGGAGCGGACTCAGTGGGCGCGGCGCAGGCCGTGCGCTGGACGCTGGGACCATGCCGGGAAACGGGCAGAGGCTCTTGCGGGGCGGTGATGCGGTGACCGTTCGGCTGCTGACCAATATCGGCCGTCTCTGGACCGGCAACGAAGTCCTGAGCAACGCCGCCATCCTCGTGCACAACGACCGCATCGCATGGGTCGGTCGCGCGCCCGACCTGCCACAGACGGTGCCGGGCGTCGTCGACGACATCGTCGACGTCGACCACGTCGAGAACCTGGGCGGCGCTCTTGTCACGCCCGGCCTCATCGACGCGCACACCCACCCGGTCTACGCCGGCAACCGCTACGCCGAGCTCGCCATCCGCACCGGCGGCTCGACGTCCGCGTCGATCACCGCGGCGGGCGGCGGCGTGGGCTCCACCGTCACCGTGACCCGAGGCACCGACCCCTGGACGCTCTGCAACGGCGTGCGCGAGCGCCTGCGCGACTGGCTGCTCAGCGGCACCACCACCGTCGAGGCCAAGACCGGCTACCACCTCACCCGCGACGGCGAGCTGGCCGACGTGCGGCTCCTGCGCGAGCTGGAGAAGGAGCCGATGATGCCACGGGTGCACGTCACCTTCCTCGCGGCGCACGTGGTCCCGCCCGAATACTTCGGCCGGCAGCGCGAATACGTCGAGGCCGTCGGCTCCTGGTGCGCCGACGCCGCCGCGGCGGGCGCCGACAGCGTCGACGTCTACTGCGACGAGGGTCACTTCACCACCGAGGAATCCCGCTGGGTCCTCGCCTCCGGCCGCAACGTCGGCCTGCTGCCGCGCATCCACGCCGGCCAGTACAGCCGCCGCGGCGCCGTCCAGCTGGCCGCCGAGCTCGGCTGCGCCTCCGCCGACGGGCTGCACCACATGTCCGACGAGGACATCGCCATCATGTCCCGCTACGGCGTGCCCGCCGTCGTCTGCCCCGCCACCGCCCTGCAGCGCGGCCACCTCCCGCCGGTCCGCCAGATGATCAAGCACGGCGTGCAGATCGCGCTCGGCAGCGACCACAACCCCGGCTACTGCGGCATCACCTCGATGGCCCTGGTCATCGCCATGGCGGTGTCGGCGTTCGGCATGAGCGTCAACGACGCGCTCCGCGCGGCCACCCTCGGCGGCGCCACCGTTCTCGGCGCCCCCGACCGCGGCGTGCTGGCCCCGGGCCGGCTGGCCGACATCGTGCAGTGGGACGCCGACCACGAGGGCGCCTTCGCCTGGTCCTTCGGCCTCCAGCCGCGCCGGGTGTGGCGGGGTGGCATCCCTGTCCAGTAACTGACCCCGGCACATGCCGCCCACGGTCGCCGTCGTCACCGCCTCCACCGCCTAGCTGCCACCCGCGCCGGGCGTCACGGTCGTGCCCGTCCAGGTGATCGCCCAGGGTGTGCCCCATGATGAGGGTTCTCCACCGGCGACCTCGCCTCCGCCACCACCTCCCGGCCGGCGCCAGCCGCGTTCGCCGCCTGCTACGCCTCCCTGGCCCTCGCGGGCGTCACGGGCACCGTGTCGGTCCACCTCTCGGCCGCGATGTCCGGCACCGCCGATTCCGCCCTGGCCGCCGCCTCCGACGCCCCGGAGCGGTGGAGGTGGTCGGAGCCGCTCGATCGCGATGGGTCTCGGCTACCCGGTGCTCGCCGCGGCCCGCGCCGCGGCGGTCGGGGCCTGCCTGGAGGAGGTCGCCTCGGCGGCCCGCCGGCGCGTGGCGGCCACCGTACGTCCTTCTACGTCGACACCCTCGACTACCTGCGCCGCAGCGGCCGCATCGGCGCGGCGGGCCCCCTCTTCGGCTCAGCCCTGATGACCAAGCCGCTGCTCCACATCGTGGACGGCCACATCTCCCCGATCGAGAAGGCCCGCACCTCCTCGCGCGCCATCGCCCGTCTGGAGGTCCGGGCGGTGATCGGGGCCCACGTGGAGCCCGGCATGCTCGGCCTGACGGTCACCGCTCCACCCCCGGCACCTCCTTGTGGATAAGCCCTCGTTGTCCACAGAACGCGGCTCGGCCTCCGGGGACGGCCGCCCGCAGGCATACCTTCACCGGCGTGCGAACCCCCGATCCGACGGCAGAACGATCCATCGCCGAGTCCCGGCTGCGCTCGATCACGACCCCGCCCCGTCGCCCCCGCCGCCGGCCCGCGACGAGGGCACGCGCCGACGGCCGAAGAA
>NZ_JAAAHR010000094.1:0-35385 GCF_009908215.1 Nonomuraea sp. K271
GGTGCGGGGGTGGGCACCGTCCGGGTGTTCGATCCGGGCGTCGTCCGGCCCGGCGACATCACGCCCGGCGGCCTGACGTGGGCGGAGCTGGGCCTGACCCGCGAGGCGGGTGCGGTCGCGGTCGCGAGCAGGCTCACCTCCGGCGGGCGTACGCCACCCGTTCCCGCGCCGGCGGCACGGTCACGGCCGGTGGTTCGGTCGCCATCGCCCGCGCCGGAGCCGGCCCGGGCCTCCCGGGCGGTCGCCGATGCCGGCCAGCCGTCCCCACCCGTCCCCGGGTGCGAGCCACGCGGAGAGGGGGAGGTCGCGCCGGCCGTCAACGCGTTGGCGGGAGGGCCGTATCTCGGGGACGCCACAGACCGGCCCGACCTGGTGGTCCTCGCGCCGGTCGGCCCGCTGGACGGGGTGCTGGTCAACGAGCTGACCGCGCTGGGCATCCCGCACCTCCTGGCGACGGCCTTCGAGGGCCATGGCATTCTCGGCCCGCTGGTCCTGCCCGGGCAGAGCGCGTGCCTGCACTGTCTCGACCTGACCAGGCGCGACCACGACCCGGCTTGGCCTATCGTCACAGCGAGGCTGGGTGGTTATCCGCCCGGCGAGATCGCCTGCGATTCGACGCTGGCCGCCCTGGTCGCGGCCGCGGCGACCGGCCACGCGCTTGCTCATCTCGATGGCCGGGAGTCCGTTGTGACCAACGGCACAGTGGACGTAACCCCTGATTGGCGTTGGAGAAGGCGGTCGTGGACCATTCACCCGCAATGTCGTTGTATGCGAAACAATCCTTATTCGCGCAGAATGGTCATGGCATGACAACCACGACTGACGTGCTCAGGGACTGCCACGAAGGGGGGAAGCGGATCTTCCGGGGTTCGCGCATCAGTGTGAGCGATCTTCCACGCCGGGCCGTCACGCGCTCCGCCAAGTTGGCCGCCCTTCCGCTGAGTTTCGCCGGACGCACCGCCCTGGGGCTGGGCAAACGCCTCGGCGGCAAGTCCGCCGAGATCGTGGCGCAGGAGGTGCAGCAGCGTACCGCCGAGCAGGTTTTCAAGGTGCTGGGTGAGCTCAAGGGCGGCGCGATGAAGCTCGGGCAGGCGCTGTCGATCTTCGAGGCGGCACTGCCACAGGAGATCGCCGGGCCTTACCGCGCCACGCTGACCAGACTGCAGGACGCCGCTCCCCCGCTTCCCACGTCCACGGTCCACACCGTGCTCACGGAACAACTGGGTGACGACTGGCGGCAGCACTTCCTGTCGTTCGACGACCAGCCGACGGCCGCCGCCTCGATCGGCCAGGTGCACAGGGCCGTGTGGCACGACGGCCGCGACGTGGCCGTCAAAATCCAGTATCCCGGGGCGGGCAAGGCGCTGCTCGGCGACTTCGCGCAGCTGGCGCGCCTGGGCAAGGTGTTCGGCACGCTGCTGCCCGGCCTCGACATGAAGGCCGTGCTGAGCGAGCTCCGGGAGCGGATCGCCGAGGAGCTCGACTATCTGAGGGAGGCCGAGGCGCAGCACGCGTTCGCCCTGGAGTTCGACGGCGACCCCGACTTCCACGTCCCCGACGTCGTCGCGGCCAACGAGATGGTGCTGGTCAGCGAGTGGATGGACGGCACACCGCTGTCCCGGATCATCGCCGAGGGCACCAAGGAGCAGCGCGACCGGGCCGGCCTGCTGTTCGTGCGTTTCCTCTTCTGCTCCCCCGCGCGCGTCGGCATGCTGCACGCCGACCCCCACCCCGGCAACTTCCGCATGCTCGACAACGGCAAGCTCGGCGTGCTCGACTTCGGCGCGGTCAACCGCCTGCCCGACGGCTACCCCAAGTCCTTCGGCCAGCTGACCCGCATCTTCAACCAGGGCGACATGGACACCGTCATGCGGGGCCTGCGCCGGGAGGGCTTCATCCGCGACGACATCGAGATCGACCCCGACGCTTTGCGGGCCTTCCTCGCGCCCTATGTCGAGCCGACCGCGGTGGAGGAGTTCACGTTCAGCAGGGAGTGGTTGCAGGCGCAGGTCGCCAGCGTCACGGATCTCCGCCCCACCAACGTGGTCCGCCAGCTCAACCTGCCGACGTCGTACGTGCTCATCCACCGGGTGCATGCGGCGGGTGTGGGCGTGTTGTGCCAATTGGGCGCCACGGCACGTTTCCGCGACGAGGTGATCCGCTGGGTTCCCGGTTTCGCCGACGACCCCGACGACGAGGCCTTGGCCATCGGCTGACGACGGACCGTCCGCGCCTGGCGGGAGGTGTGCGCACGCCGCACGTGGCCTGATCGATCTCTTACGCCGCCTGCCTCGCCGGAGGGGTGCCGGGACGCGCGACTGAGCGGAGTTGGAAGATGAGAATTCGACGCTCCCTCTACCCTTACTTGACTACTGTGTGTAATGATTACAATACAGAAAGTCACCGTCTTGAGAGGATCCCATGGACCGATCCGCGCGCCTGCTAGCAGTTACCGCCCTGGTGGCAGCGGGTCTGATGTTCGCCGCCACCGCGGCGCACGCCGTCATCGATCCGGCGGCCACCCTCGGCTGCCTCACCTCGAACGTCGGCGAGCTCACCACCCTGGTCGACCCGTCGGGGCCGGGCATGACCGCCGAGATCCCCGCCACTCACTGCCTGGCCCCCTGACTGTTCCCGTGCCTTGAAGTGGGAGGCACGGGCGAGATCGTGACGAGTGGTCCGGCTGCCCCATCGGATCGCTCGGCGCGCGCGAGGCACGACGCCCCACACCCCTGCTGCAGGCGTCCGACATCCTGCTTCGCGATCCGGCAGAGCTGCCCAGCGGCGCCGTCCCGCGAGATCCGACCGTCCGCACGGATCACCCGGGAGGCCTCCGCTGGGCAGCTCGTCATTGACCGGTGAGGTTCGCGCCGGGGGCATCGTGTGAACTCTTTCCCGGAGCGACGTGGTCTGTGAGCAGACACGGGTCCGTTGGTTGCGGGTGACGCGGATTCCCTCCGCCCACGCGTTTGCGTGCGGCTGCTCGCCCGGCGGGTCCGGCACGGGTTCGCCGGAGTTCGTGGCAGCGGTTGTGCCTGGTGCTTCGGGGTTGAGGTGTGGGGGCGTCGTGCGTACCGGCTTGATGGTTCTTGCCGGAGGAAAGGGAGAGCCGGGCGCTGGCGCGCCCGGCTCTTGGACTGTTCGGCTCCAAGGGGGAGATCCTGCGTCGGCGGCAGGACCTCCCCGATCAGAACGGGTGGCTCATGGCCTTGCGGAGGCGGTCGTTCGCCCGCCTGACCCTGCGCCGTGCCCGCTGCACGCGAAGGACACGCGCTATGAGGCGTTGCTCCTCCGCCTCACGATGGAGCGATTGTATTCGGTCATTGACCAGGTCATGGATGAGATCCGGCACTGCGAGGCTCCTCGTCGACTGAGTGATCATCGTTTTTCGCTTTCTTACTCGTGGGTGCGGTGGTTCAGGCAGCGACCGGGTGCTTGCGCGGACGCCCACGCGGACGCTTGCGAGGAATGATGGTTCCCCTGAGGATGAGCTCGCCGCCCCAGACGCCCCACGGCTCCTCGCGCTCGAGCGCACGAGCCAGGCAGGCCTTCTGGATCGGGCAGCCGCCGCAGAGAGCCTTCGCGAACTCCACGTCCTCCGGCGACTCGGCGAACCACAGGTCAGGGTCGGTACGACAGGGGATTTCGGCTTCGTCGATCAGGTCCATGATCGTCTTCGCCCCCATCTGCTTTCTCCTTTGATCGATCTTTGATCTTGTTCGGGCACCTCGTGGGTGGTCGGGGGATCACGGACAAACAAAAAGACCGCGGATCCTGTCTGCGGATCCGCGGCCTGGTCGGTCTTCCCGGTCAGGTTATGACCGGGGTATCCCGCCAGGGATGCGGACCGCGCAGTCCACCCTTGGTGAGCTGGTTGGCCGGCAGTTCGATACGAGCGGTGTAGACAGGGGCTCCCTGTGCAGCAGCGGCGGCACCGAAGTGGGCGTGCGCATAGGCGGCGGCCTGACTACGGACAGACTTCTCCTGCCGGGACTGCGTGGGACCATCAACGAGTCTCACCGCGTCACGGCATGCGGAGGCGAGCCACTTCGTGGCTGGCATCTTGATGCTGATCACAGTGACTCTCCTCCCTCTGAGATCGTCTGAGCAGGACTGCCCGACTCGCTTGACCAAGACCCTAAACCGGGAACGCAGGAACCGGCAACATATTTTCTACCTGCGATTTCGTTACATTCGACAGGCTTCTCGGCCACCGACGGACAGATGGTCCGCGCCTACTTCGTACGGCGGATCATCGCCTCCTGGACGACCGAGACCACAAGCTCGCCTGACGCGTTGAACATCTCACCCCGCGCGAGGCCCCGCGCCCGCCCCGACCATGGGGACTCCTGTGCGTACAGCAGCCAGTCGTCGGCCCGGAACGGCCCGTGGAACCACATGGCGTGATCCAGTGAGGCGCCCACGATGTCCGAGGCTCCCCACGCCATGCCGTGCGCCAGCAGTATCGTGTCGACCAGGGTGAAGTCGGAGGCGTACGCGGCCAGCACGACGTGCAGCAGCGGATCGTCGGGCAACTCGGCGTCGTAGCGGAACCACACGTTCGTCTCGGCGCTGCGCAGCTCCGGATTCCGGTACGCCTCCCAGGTGAGCGGCGAGGCGTACCGCGCGTCGACCGGGCGCGGGCGCGACAACCAGTCGCGCAGGTCAGGGTGATCAGCGACCAGCTCGTGCATCCTGTCGTGGAACGAGGGCAGCGTCGCGGGATCCGGCACCACCGGCATCACGGACGCCTGGTGTGTCACCCCCTCCTCGGCCACGTGGAACGACGCCGACATCGTGAAGATCGCCTTGCCGTGCTGGACCGCCACGATGCGGCGCGTGGTGAACGAACGGCCGTCGCGGAGTCGGTCGACGTTGTAGACGATCGGGATGGACGGGTCGCCCGGGCGGATGAAGTAGGCGTGAAGGGAGTGCACGTTGCGGTCTTCGGGCACCGTACGGCCGGCCGCCACCAGGGCCTGGGCCGCGACCTGGCCGCCGAAGACCCGCTGAATGCGCTCTTCCGGGCTTCTCCCCCGGAAGATGTCCAGCTCGATCTGCTCCAGGTCGAGCAGGTCCAGCAACTCCTTCAGCGCCTCGTTCACGTGTCGGTCCCCTTCGTTCTCCGGTGATGGGACAAGTGTGACGTGCCGCTTGGTCCAGGCCACAGGTGGGTCTGGCTTGTCTGATGATCCCTGGCCGGGGTTTCGCCGGGGTTACGGGTAGCGGGCATCTCGGACGCTTCGCCGATCGGGCCTCGGTGTCGGAGTCACTTCAACCAGGTGGCGTGCGCGGGAACGGCGCCGCTTCTTCCTGGGGTGGTGGTCATGTCCGGTCGGGGCTGGGCGTGTTCTCTCACGGTCCTGCGCCGATCGGCCGGTGCTGCCGGTGCGGGCCTGTGATGCCCGATGTCTGTCCGTGGTTCGGGCGCCGAGTGCTCAGTGGGGCGAGGGCGGTGGTCGGTGTCGGAGTGCTCGACCAGCGCGCCCTGCTGACACGTGGCGCGGTTTCTGGCGCTGAGGGCACCCGCCTCTGCGCCTGGCCGCCGACGCGGTGGGCGGGGCGTCATGCCGGCATGGTCGGCGGCCCCGTGCCGTGGCGGGCTGTTCGCGTGTTCGGGTTGCCGTCCATGGTGTGGTCGCTGGTCAGGCGGTGGCGATCTCCACGTGGGGGGTGTGGTTGCCGGACAGGAATGCCGCGAGCGCCTTCCCCTCGTCGGCGACGGCGTCGCGGTCGGCCCGGGAAAGGGGGAGCAGGGGCGTGACGTGCACGGTGGTGTCCTTGACGGTCCAGGTCGCGGCGACCCGGCCGTCTACCAGGACGACACGTTCCCCGGCCACGGACAGCCCGCGGTGGGCGTCGTCGACGATGCGGCTGCGGTCGTGGTAGCCGAGCAGCGCGTTGTCGAAGGCAGGCAGAAACCGGACCGGGGCCGGTGTGCCGGGGTCGGGGCGCGGCGCGTCGGGAAGGTCCAGGAGTTCCCGGCCCTTCTCGTCGCGGAAGGTGATCAGCTCGCCGCGTATCGCGGCGACGGCTGCGGGCAGTCCGGACAGGCCGGACCATGCGCGCAGGTCGGCGGTGGCGGCGGGGCCGAACGCGGCGAGGTAGCGGCGTACGAGGGATCGGCCCGCCGGATCGGAGCCGTCCGTGGCGGGCGGTTCGATGTCGCGGCCCACCCAGGAGGCAAGGAGTACGTTGCGCGCTCCCGCCTTCTCGCGCCATAACCCGCGCGGCGGGACCTGCACCATCGGGATGAGTGCGGCGACCAGCAACTCGCCCAGCGGTCGCGGCCCCGGCTCCGGCCAGCGGTCGGCGACCGCCCGCGCGAGCTCGGACATCGTACGGGGCCGTCCGTCGGCCATCACCTCGAGGCCCGCCGCGGCGAGTGCGTCGAGGTCGACCCCGGCGAGTTCGCGGCGGTACGTTCCGAGCACCCGCTGGCGCAGCATGGCGTTGTGGCGGGCCCGCCAGGCCAGGACGTCCTCGGCGGTCATCAGGTGGACGGTGCGGCGCATGAGATGGGTGCGCACCACGCTGCGACGTACCAGCAGGTCGGAGAGCACCGCCGGGTCGAAGGCGCGCAGGCGCGACCAGAGCCCGGCGAACGGCTCCTGCGGTTCCTGGGCCTGCAGGCCGCACAGGTGCCCGACCGCCTCCAGGACCGGGAGGTCGGCGCGGTCGAGCAGCAACTGCCGGGCCAGCGTCGCGCGGTTGAGCGCCCTGGTGTCGAGAACGGTCATCGGATCACCATGCCGCGACGCGCTCCCCGGCTGGTTCGGGGGGCGTCGAGCGGTCGGAGGTGGTTTTCGGAAGTCATGGTCTGGTCCCATCGAGTACGTCGAGGTGGTCCATGGTGCTTTCCGGGCGGCTGCCACGCGAGGCGTCGGCCCTGTCGTTCGGTTCCTGGGACCAGCGTCGCAGGAGTGGCGGACAGGATGTGGCCGCTGCCGCTGTCCGGCCCACGATCGTTGCGCCGTACCCGTCGAAGGAGGACGGCGGAGCGGGCGAGGACTTCCGACCGGCGGCTGGGAGGGCCCAGGCCGCGGGTGTGGTGCGGGCCGCCCCCAAGGGTTCAGGGGGCGCGGACGTACGCGGCCGGGGCGCCTGCTTCGACGCCCACGGCCAGGCGCATCCGGTGCAGGCGGAACGCGTTGGTCACCGCCGACGCCTCCAGATCCACGTCCGGGCAGCCGCCCACGCGAGGGGCGGGCACGCCGTCGATCCGCCGGCCGCCATCACCGTCGCCGTCCAGGACGGTGTGCCGGGACCCGGCCGCCGGCCGGCTCCTGATCTCCGCCCGCCGGGTGCCCAGTCACGGTCCACCTCGATCGCGTAGTCGACGGCCCAGGTCAGGCCGTCCTCGGCGGCCGTCGTGCAGCCCTCGATGCGGTGCCCGCCGCCGCCCGCCTGACGGAAATAGGCCACCTCGAAGCCGGTGCGTGCGCCGAGGTGCCGCCAGGCGGCGGTCTCCGGGGCGGTGCGAAGGTCATGGACATGAGTGTGTCAGCTGCCGGCGACCGGAGCGGGATGGTCACGAGTGGCGGCAGAGGGCGAGGACGGCTTCGCCGTACCGGTCGAACTTGACCTTGCCGATGCCCGTGATCGACAGCAGTTCCTGTTCCGTCTCGGGTGCTCGTTCCGCGATCGCCTGGAGGGTGACGTCCGTGAAGACGACGTACGGCGGGATCTTGGCTTCCTTGGCCGTGGCCGTACGCCAGGCCTTGAGACGTTCGAGGAGGGCCTCGTCGTAGTCGGCGGGGCAGGTGGAGCAGCGGCCGAGTTTCTGTTCGGCGGCGGCCACCAGCGTTTTGGCGCAGACGCGGCAGCTGACCGGCGCGGCCACCTGGCGGCGTTCGCGGGACGGCGGGGTGAGGCGGGCCGGGGAGGAGGAACGGCCGGTGAGGCCGTCGAGGAACCGGGAGGGGCGGCGGCTCTTGCGGCCGCCCGGGGCGCGGGCGAGGGCCCAGGACAGGGAGAGGTGTTCGCGGGCGCGGGTGATGCCGACGTAGAGGAGGCGGCGTTCCTCCTCGATCTGGTCGGGGGTCTCCGCGTAGATGATGGGCATCATGCCGTCGGTCAGGCCGACGAGGAACACGGCGTCCCATTCCAGGCCCTTGGCGGCGTGGAGCGAGGCGAGGGTGACGCCCTCGACGGGCGGGGCGTGCTGCTCGGAGGCGCGGCGTTCGAGCTCGGCCACGAAGGTGGGCAGGTCGGCGCCCTCGGCGGCCATGTCCTCGGCGAGGTCGGCCACGGCTTTCAGCGACTCCCACTTCTCCCGGGCCTTGCCGCCTCCTGAGGGAGGTGCGGGAGTCAGGCCGATGCCGGCGAGGATGTGGTGGACCTCGGAGGCCAGGGGTTCGCCCGCGGCGGAGCGGGCCGCGCCGCGCAGCAGGACGACCGCCTGGCGGACCTCGGGCCGTTCGAAGAAGCGTTCGGCTCCGCGCAGAACGTAGGGGATCTCGGCCTTGGACAGGGCCTCCTCGTAGGCCTCGGACTGGGAGTTGACGCGGAAGAGCACGGCGATCTCGCGCGAGGGCACGCCTTTGTCGAGGAGCTTTCTGATGGCTCTGGCCACGCCCGCGGCCTCGGCGGGCTCGTCGTCGTGGTCGGCGAAGGCCGGTTTCGGACCGTCGGGACGCTGGGCGAGGAGTTCGAGGCGGTGAGGGGTCCTGCCCTTGGCGATGACGAGGTTGGCCAGGTCGACCACCTGGGGGGTGGAGCGGTAGTCGCGCACCAGCTTGACGACGGCGGCCTCCGGGTGCTCGACCGCGAACCCGGTGAGGTAGCGAGGGCTGGCGCCGGTGAAGGAGTAGATCGTCTGGTTGGGGTCGCCGACCACGCAGATGTCGTCGCGCCCGCCGAGCCAGGTGTCGAGCAGGAGCTTCTGCAGCGGGTTGACGTCCTGGTATTCGTCGACGACGAAGTAGCGGTACTGCTGGCGGATCTGGGCCGCCACCTCCTGGTGCTCGGTCATCACGGCCGCGGTCAGTTCGAGGATGGTCTCGAAGTCGACCAGGTGGCGCTCGCGCCTGATCTGTTCGTACGCGTCGTAGAGGCGGGCCACCTCCTCGGCCGGCACGGGAGGCGTACGGTGGTGTTTGGCCGCCGCCCCGACGTAGTCCTCCGGACCGATCTGGGTGACCTTGGCCCATTCGACCTCGGCGGCGATGTCCCGCAATTCGGACCGGTCGGGGTTCCTCCTGACCTGGCGGCAGGCCTCCACCAGCACCGGGAGCTTCGACTCGATGACCGAGGGCGCCTCGCCGCCGATGACGCGCGGCCAGAAGTAGGTGAGCTGGCGCAGCGCCGCCGCGTGGAAGGTGCGCGCCTGCACCCCGGGCGCGCCCAGCGCGCGCAGCCGCTGGCGCAGTTCCCCCGCCGCGCGCGTGGTGAAGGTCACAGCGAGGACGCTGCGGGCCTCCACGACGCCGCTGCGGACCGCGTACGCGATGCGGTGGGTGATCGCTCTGGTCTTGCCCGTGCCCGCGCCCGCCAGCACGCACACCGGCCCGCGTACGGCCTCGGCGACCGCCCGCTGCTCGGGATCAAGACCGATCAGAACGTCATCCACGTTGTTCACCCGTACATATTCCCAAGGAGTGGCGGCCATGCGCCTTATTCTGGCAACATGCCTGCCGGCGTATGTTCATAGCCAACAAGATGCAAACTACTGGTCTCTTCCCCCACAATGGGGCCGACCATCTGCATGGGGGAAAGGAAGACCGTGCGAACTGCGGTTTCCGTGGGTGTTCTGACGCTCGCTGCCGTTGTGGCCACACCGGTCGTCGCCGCAAATGCGACCAAGGAGCCCACACCAGGTCCTACGGTGAGTTCTCCCCTGAATCCAGACGGGCTTGGGGGCCTCGCGTTAGAAACCGTCGCGTACGGCCGCCACAAGCGCCAGAGCATGGACGTGTGGTGGACGCCCGACGGCATGGAGCGCCCGGGTGTCTTCCTGGTCCACGGCGGTTGGTGGTCCAGCGGCGACAAGAGATACATGAAGGAGATCACGCGGAGCTACGCCGAGCTCGGCTACACGGTCTTCAACCTCAACTACCGCCTGTCCGGCGACGCGGCCTGGCCGGCGCAGCGCACCGACGCGCTGGCCGCGATCGCGACGGCCCGCAAGCACGCCGACAGGTGGGCGTTCGACCCGAGCAACTACGTGGTGGTCGGCTTCTCCGCCGGCGGCCACATCGCGGCCGCCGTCGGCACCTACGGCGACGGCGTCTCCGGTCTCAAGGGCGTGGTCGGCCTGTCGCCGATCATCTCGCCGCTGCGCGCCTACGCCGACGGCGCGAAGGCCGTCGAACGCAACAAGCGCAAGCTGCGCAACGCCGCCATCCGCCTGGCGGGCGGCTGCCATCCCAAGGGCAAGTGCTCGCGCGTGTGGGCCAGCATGGAGGTGGCCTGGCACGCCAGCCGCAAGGACGCGCCGGTGCTGGCCGTGCACTCGAAGAACGAGTTTGTGCCGCCGGTGCAGAGCCAGCTGCTCAAGCAGATGCTGGGCCAGGTCGGCGTCCCCGTGACGGTTTACGCCGCGCCGGGAAGCAACCACAGCGCCCCTCTCTACCGCATGCCCGGCGTGGCCGAGCGCGTGCAGGCCTGGATCGCCGAGCGCATCGGCTAGAAGTCCGGGGATTAAGCGGCGGGGCCGCGTTGTTGCACCGAGCGCCTGTCTTCCTGACCTTGGAGGGATGTCCCAACATGGCGCTCACGATCTACAGCACCACGTGGTGCGGCCCGTGCAAGCGGCTCAAGTCTCAGCTGGCTCGCGAGGGCATCGGTTTCGACGAGGTCGACATCGAGCGTGACCCCGCCGCCGCGGAGTTCGTGATGAGCGTCAACAACGGCAATCAGGTGGTGCCGACCGTGGTGATCGACACGCCGGGCGGCCGGGTCGTGCGCACCAACCCGTCGGCCATCGAGGTCAAGGCCCTGCTCGCCCCCGCCTGATCACCAGTCGCCGGTCAGCTCGCCGCCGTACCACGTCTCGATCAGGCGGCGGGCGATCGACACCGGCGGCGGCAGACGCAGCTCGCCCGAGTCGAGCGCCCGCGTCAGCTCCTCGCGGGAGAACCAGTGCGCCTCGGCGATCTCCTCGGCGTCGGGGGTCAGGGTGGTCGTCGTGGCCTCGGCGAAGAAGCCGAGCATGAGGCTGCGCGGGAACGGCCACGGCTGGCTCCCGAGATAGCGCGGGTTGACCACGGTGATGCCGACCTCCTCCGCCACCTCGCGGGCGACGGCGGCCTCCAGCGACTCGCCGGGCTCGACGAAGCCCGCGAGGATCGACAGGCGGCCCTTCGGCCACTGCGGCCCGCGGGCGAGCAGGCAGCGGTCGTCGGGGGCGCGGATCAGCATGATCACGGCCGGGTCGACGCGCGGGAAGTGCTGGCTGGAGTCCTGCGGGCAGACGCGGATGTGGCCGCCCGCCTGGATCGTGGTGCGGGTGCCGCAGCGCGGGCAGAACTCGTGGGTTGCGTGCCAGGCCTCCAGCGCCACGGCATAGACCAGCAGGCCCGCGTCGCGGTCGCCGAGCAGGCCGCCCACCTGGCGCAGCCCGGCCGGCACAGGCACGCCCTCTGGCGTGTCGCGCAGGCTCGTCGGCACCGTCACACGGCCGTTGCCCGCGCCCTTGGGGATGCCGGGCAGCGGCGCGGCGACCGCGAAGTAGGCGGCTGCGCCTTCCGTGCCCAGCAGGTAGCGCGGCCCCGGAGGCGCGTCCTCGGTGGTGAACAACACCGCCTGCACCTCATCGCCCTGCCTGGCCACCAGGGTGTGACCGTTGTCGATCACCAGCACCCTGGTCGCCGGATCCGACCACGCCTGCTCCAGGCGGCGCTCGTCAGCCCGCAACAGCGCGGATCTGTCGATGGTGCCGCGCGCCAGGAGCAGCGGTCCGATGAGTTGCTCTTCCGCGGTCGTTCCCACAGGTCGTTCCCCTCCCGAATCCCATGTCATCCTATGACCTCGCACTTGGCGGCCGATTAACGTAACCGGGGGACGCGATGATCTCTCTGGGCTAGGATCAAGGAGTTAGGTAAGGCTTACCTGATTCTCCTGGGGGTCCTCGCGTGCGGCTCTACCTGACCGCGCTCAAACCGACCGACTCCGTGACGGACGGCTTCCTGCCCGCGGCCCACGCGCTGGGCTGCGAGGTGACGATCCTGACGGACCGGCCCGAGCGGCATCCGTACGCGGTCGCGTGCGACGTGCGGGATCCGCGCGCGCTGATCGACACGGTCGAGCAGCTCGGCAGACCCGACGCGATCTTCTCCAACTCCGACCATCTGCAGGCGGAGACCGCGCTGGCCGCGGCCTACTTCGGGCTGCCCGGCAAGGACTGGCGGGCCTGCGTGGCCGCCAAGAACAAGTTCCTCATGCGGCGCAGGCTGCGGGAGGCGGGGGTGGAACAGGTCTTCACCGTACGCCTCGCGCCCGGCGACCCGGTGCCCGGCGACCCGCCCTACCCAGTCGTGCTCAAGCCGCGCGAGGGCGTCGCCAGCGAGGACGTCATGCTCGTCGAGCACGGCCTGGACCGGGCCGTGGCCGAGGTCAGGAAGCGGCGGCCGGGCGAGGCGCTGGTCGTGGAGGAATACCTCGAAGGGCCGCTGCGCACGCTGGAGACGCTGGGCGACGGCACCGAGCTGCGGGTGCTCGGAGGGTTCGAGACGACGCTGGGGCCGCTGCCGTACTTCGTCGAGGAGCGGCTCGACTGGTCGCCCGGCGGGCCGCACGAACACGTGCTGGAGGCGCTGCGAGCGCTCGGCGCCGGGTTCGGGGCCTGCCACACCGAGTACGTCCTCACCCCGCGCGGGCCGAGGATCGTCGAGGTCAACTACCGGGTGATCGGCGACCACTGCGACTTCCTGCTGGGTGACGTGCTCGGGGTGCCGCTGTTCGCGTGGATCCTGCGCGTGCACCTCGGCGAGCCGGCGCCCGCCGTCCCCGCGGCCACCGCGTACGGAAGCGCGGTCAGCCTGGTCGCCGACCGGCCGGGGACGGTCAAGCAGGCGCCCGGTCACGAGTCCGTCGACGCCGGAGACGTACGGCTCTGGCACCGGCCGCTGCGGGCGGTCGGCGACGCCGTCTCCCTCACCCGCACCAACCGCGACTACCTGGGCGTCGTCCGCGCGGTCGGGCCGGACCGGGCGCGGGTCGACGCGGCCATCGCGGACTACCGGGCCCGCCGGCCGTGGGTGCTCGAATGAGCGCCAGGGAGGCCTACCTCGCCGCGCGGGTGCTGAACGCCCTGCTGCGCGAGGACTACGGCGGGCTGGCCTCCCGCGTCACCAGGAGCAGGGAGGGCGTCGGGCTGATGCTGGCGGACGGCCGCTGGGTGCGGCTCGCGCCGGGGCTGCTGTTCCAGGACTTCGTGGTCGCCGAGGGCGAGCGGCTGGGCCTGGAGCAGGTGCTGGAGACACTCGTCGAGGTGGCCGACCCCGCCGACGCCGAGGGGGTCTCCGCCTTCTTCGAGGAGTGCGTGGCGGCGCTGGCCGCGATGGAACTGCACGACACGCGGGCGGACGAGGTGCTGGCGCGGCGGCCTTCGTACGAGACGCGGGCCGCCTTCGTGGACCATCCGGTCTATCCGACCTCCCGCGCCCGTCCGGGGTTGTCCGAGGACGAGCTGGTGGCCTACGCGCCCGAGTTCGGGCCTTCCTTCGAGCTGTGGTGGGCGGCCGTGCCGCGCGGCGCGCTCGCGCCGGGCTCCGCCGTGCGCCTGCCGGCGGAGGCCGACCCTGGCCTGCCTGTGGGGGCCGGCGAGGCGCTGTTCCCCGTGCACCCGGTGACCGCCGGGGAGGTGCGGAAGATCGACGGCGTACGCCTGCTCGGCCAGGCGGCGGTCACCGTGCGCCCCACCCTGTCCATGCGGACCGTCGAGGTCACCCCCCGCCTGCACCTCAAGCTGCCCCTGCCGATCAGCACGCTGGGTGCCGCGAACCGCCGCTCGATCAAGCCCGGCACGCTGCGCGACGCCGCCGCGGCCGAGCTGCTGCTGCGCGAGCTGGCCGATCCTGACGTGCTCCTGGCCGACGAGCAGACCTACGCGCAGACCGGGGACGAACACCTCGCGTGGATGGCCAGGCGGCTGCCCGAGGGCGACGTCGTGCCGGTCGCCGCGCTCAACGCGCCCGGCGTGCTCGACGAGGTGGGCGATGTGGTTCCCGGCTATCTGCGGCTGCTGCTGCGGTGGAACGTACGGCTCTTCGTCCGCTACGGCGTCGCGCTGGAGGCGCACCAGCAGAACCTCGCCCTGGTCCTCACCGGCGACCGGATGCGGCTGCTCGTCAAGGACAACGACGGGCTGCTGGCCTCACCGGCGCGGCTGGCCGCCGCCGGGGTGGCGGTGCCGGAGTTCGGGGACGAGCGCATGCTGAACGACGACCCGCACGCGCTGGCCGACGTGTTCGTCACCATCACGCTGCACCTGGCCGCCGCGGCGGTCGCGTTCGGGGCGCTGCCGCACGCCCGCGCGTCCGCGTTACTGCGTGACACTCTGGCCGAGGCGCTCGCCGAGTACGGCGACGACCCCATGGCCAGGCTCCTGCGCGCCAGGACGCTCGACGCCGCCAGGCTGACCGGCAAATCCATGATCACAGCCGGGACGCTCGTGGCGAAGGAGCGGTCCGGCGCGCGCGACGTCAACAAGTTCTACGGGACCAGCGGGCCCAACTATCTGAGGAGAGCGTGAATGCCGAGCCTTGAGGGACTGGCCGTCGAGGCGCCCTCCGCCCTGGCCGAGGAGGCGACGCTGGCGGCCCTGTTGCGCTGCTGCGTGCGGGAGGTGGCAGGGCCGCGCGGCCTGGTGTGGCCGGCGCCGCCCTACCTGCTGCTGCGGGTCGCGGGCACGCTGCTGCGCGTACGCGCCCACGGCGGCGCGGCGCTGCGTTTCGAGGGCCCGCCCGAACGCCTGGCTGGCGGCGCGTGGCAGGTGCTGACCACGGAGGAGCTGATCGGGCTGGCCGAGAGCGAGCTGGGAGGCCCGGAGGCCGGGCACAACGGCGAGTTCGCCGGTCAGGTGCGAGCCAGCAGGGCCGCCGTGGCGGCGATCCTCACGGCCAGGGGCTCGGCCGTGCCGCCCGCCGACCCGTGGCTGGCGTCGGAGCAGGCGCTCGTGTACGGCCATCCGTTCCATCCCAGCCCCAAGGCGCGGGGCGGGGCCGGCTGGCTCCGGTACGCGCCCGAGGCGCACGCGGAGTTCCCCGTCAGGCTGCTCGGCGTGCGGGCGGACCTCGTCGCGCAGGACGGCGACACGTCGGCGCTCGACGCGATGGGCGACCCCCCGGCGGGCTACCGGCTGCTGCCCGCGCATCCGTGGCAGCTCGACCTGCTGGGGCCCGTGTTCGGGGCCGAGCTGGTCGATCTCGGGCCGGGGCCTGTCGTGCAGCCGACCTCGTCCGTACGGACGGTGTACGCACCGGAGGCGGAGGTCTGCCTGAAGTTCTCGCTGGACGTACGGATCACGAACTGCGTGCGGAAGAACGCCTGGTACGAGCTGGCCGGAGCCGTGGAGCTGACCAGACGCCTCGAACCCATATTTCGGGACGTGTCGGCCAGGCATCCCGCCACCCGCTGGCTGCCGGAACCCGGCTACCGTTCGGCCACCCTCGGCCCGCGGCTGCTCGAAGGGCTGGGCGTGATCGTCAGGCAGAGCCCGTGGGCCGTGTGCTCCCCCGGCGTGACCCCGACGCTGGCCGCCGCGCTGGCCCTCGACGCCCCCGCCCTGGATCCGCGCGCCTGGTGGCGGGCGTACGTGCGGGTGGTGGCGCTGCCGGTACTGGAGCTGTACTTCACGCACGGCGTGGTGCTGGAACCCCACCTGCAGAATGTCCTGGTCGGGCTGGACACGACCGGCCTGCCCGCGCAGGCCGTCTTCCGCGACCTGGAGGGCGCCAAGCTCGTCGAGGGCCGGCACGACCTCGGCGGCCTGCACCCCGACGTCGCCGGAGCCCTCACCTACGACGCCGAGCGAGGCTGGGCCCGCGTGGTCTACTGCCTGCTCGTCAACCACCTGACCGAGATCGCCGCGACGCTCGCCGGGCCCGACGACGCGCTGCTGCGCGCGTTGTGGCGGATCGCCCGCGACCAGCTCGCCCGCCAGGCCGGCGAGTTGGGCCGGCCGCTTCCCCTGTCGGACCTGCTGGCCGGCGCGCCGCTGCCGGCCAAGGCGAACCTGGGCGTGCGCTGGGCCAGGGCGGCCGACCGTGCCGCCGGTTACGTCCCGATCGCGAACCCGCTGGCATGATCAGCGCCCGGGTCCAGGAGGCCGTCACACGCCTGCCCGCGCTCCCCGCCTACCTCTATGACCTGCCCTCGCTGGACGAGCACGTCGCGTCCGTACGGCGGGCTCTGGGGGCGGCCGAGCTGTACTACGCCGTCAAGGCCAACCCCGACGCCGAGCTGCTGCGGGTGCTGGCCGGCCACGTGGACGGGTTCGAGGTGTCGTCGGGCGGCGAGCACGCCCACGTCACCGGCCTGTTCCCCGGTATGCCGGTGGCGCTCGGCGGCCCCGGCAAAACCGACGCGGAGCTGCGCCTGCCGCACCACCGCATCCACGTGGAGTCGCCTAACGAACTGCGCCGCCTGCTCGCCACGGGCCGGAAGGCCGACGTGCTGCTCCGGCTCAACCCCGACCTGCCCGTGGAGGGGGCGGCGCTCACGATGAGCGGGCCGTTCGGTATGGACGAGGAGGCCGTGGCCGAGTGCCTGCCGCTGTTCGGCGAGCGGGTACGGCTGCGCGGCCTGCACACCCACCTGGCCAGCGGGTTGGACGCGGAACAGTTGCTGCGGCTGGCCGGGACGCTGCTGGAGCGCGCCTACGACGAGGTCAACCTGGGTGGCGGCATGGCGGTCTCCTACGCCGAGCCGCGGACGAGGTTCGACTGGAAGGCCTACGGGTCCGGGCTGGCGGAGCTGGGCCGGGGGCGGCGGTTGCGGATCGAGCCGGGCCGGGCGCTGACCGTCTACTGCGGCTGCTACGTGACCAGGGTCGTGGACGTGAAGCGGGTGCGCGGCCAGGCGTACGCGATCGTGCTGGGCGGCACGCACCACCTGCGTACGCCGGCCACCAAGGGCCACGACCAGCCCTTCACCATCCTGCCCACGGGTGAGGGGCCGGGCGTCGGGGACGAGCCGATCACGTTCGTCGGCCAGCTATGCACCCCGAAAGACGTTTTTGCCCGAAATATCGTGACCACGGTCCGGGTGGGCGACACCGTAATCTTCGAGATGGCCGGCGCCTACGCCTGGAACATCTCCCACCACGACTTCCTCATGCACCCGAAGCCGGCGTTTCACTATCTGCGATCCTGACGCTCTCGATGAGCGCCACCAGGCCGTCGCCGTCGAGCAGGTCGACCGGGCGCACCGTGCGGTTGGCGCGTACGTAGTGGAAGGCCGCGCCCACCCGCTCCAGCGGCACACCCGCCAGGTGCGACCAGGCCAGCCGGTACGCCGCCAGCTGCACCGACGCCGCCCTTGCCTGCTTGCCCCTGGGCGGCTGCCCGGTCTTCCAGTCGACGACCTCGTAGCCGCCGCCGGGCCGCTCGAAGACGGCGTCCATCCGCCCGCGCACCAGCCGGTCGGCGATCATGGTCTCGAACGGCACCTCCAGGTCGACCGGCCGCCGGTCGGCCCACTCGCTCTCCTCGAACCGCTCCTGCAGCTCGGCCAGGCGCACGTCGGCCTCTTCGAGCTCGTCGTACAGGTCGAGCTCGAAGTCGTCGATCAGCCGCTGCTGCTCCCAGCGCGTCTCCAGCCACTTGTGGAACGACGTGCCGCGCCGGGCCAGCGGCGCGGGCTTGACCGGGACGGGACGGCGGATCCTGCGGGCCAGCTCGCGCGCGTCGGCGGCCAGCGTGACCAGCGACGACACGGTCAGCTTCGCGGGCAGCTCGACGGTCGTGGAGGGCCGGCGCCGGTGCAGCTCACGCTCGCGCAGCAGCAGGTCGGTGTCGCGTTCCCAGGCGCGCAGGCGCTCCTCCTCGAACGAGCGCAGCGGCTCGCCGGCCTCTTCGTCGCCGGCGGGCGAGCCGCCGAGGTCGCCGGACAGGGCGTTCTCGACCATGCGGGCGCCGTCGAGCACCGACTCGTAGCGCAGGCCCTCGGGCGTGACCGGCCAGACGGCCTCGGCCGGCTCGGCAAGCAGCGGGTTGGTGGCGCCCTCCGCCAGGTCGCCGGCCCAGAACGCGACGCGGTCGGCGGTGTCGCGGATCTCCAGCAGGAAGTCGGACGGCTCCAGCGGCCTGGTCGCCGTTCCCCAGCGGTAGCCGGAGGCGATCAGGTGATAGTGGGCCCGGGTCACCGCGACGTACGCGAGCCTGCGCTCCTCCATCAGGTCACGCTCGCGGCACCGCTCGTCGAACGCGGCCAGCTCCTCCTTGCTCAGCCCGCCCAGTCTGGGCAGGTCGGCGGCGTCGCCGCGCAGGGAGTAGGGGAGCTTGCGCGGGTTCTCGGTCCAGCGGCTGTTCATGACCGGGGTGGCGGGGAACACGCTGCCCGTGGCGATCGTCCCCTTCGAGCTGACGAGCTGCGACAGCCCCGGCACCACCACGATCGGCCATTCAAGCCCCTTGGAGGCGTGCACGGTCATCAGCTTGACGCTGTTGCTCTCGCCGACCCGCCCGGCTTCCAGCCCGAACTCCTCGCTCTCCGCCGCCTGAAGGTAGGCCAGGAACGCGCCGAGCGTCGGATCCTCCGAGTCGCCCGCGAACCTGGACGCCGCGTCGAGGAACGCGTCGAGGTCGGCCCGCGCCGCGAACGCGCTCGCCGTGCCGCTTCGCGCGGCCACCTCGACGTCGAGGCCGAGCCGCCGCTCGACCTCGCTGATCAGGTCGGGCAGCGGCTGCGCGGTGTGGGCTCTGAGCTGGCGCAGCTCGTGGGCGAGCGCGACGAGCCTGGTGCGGGCCGGCGGCGAGAACGCCTCCAGCCACTCCTCCCTGTCGGGCAGTTCGTCCAGCGCGTCGACCAGGCTGCCCCGCTCCTCAGCCAGGTCGGCCACCACCTGGTCGAGCGGGTCGTCCTCGCGGTGGCTCTCGCTCAGCTCGCGGGCCAGCACTCTGGCCTGCTCCCCCAGCACCCGCAGGTCGGCGGGGCCGATGCGCCAGCGCGGCCCCGCCAGCAGCCTGGCCAGCGCGTCGCCGGCCGTGGCGTCGTAGAGGACGCGGAGAGTGGCGACGATGTCGCTGACCTCGGGCACGGTGAGCAGGCCGCCGAGGCCGACCACCTCGACCGGGATGTCGCGCTGCTCCAGCGCCCCGCGCAGCGCCGGGAACTGCGAACGCTTGCGCGCCAGGATCGCGACGTCCTGCGGCTGCACGGCGATCGTCTTCTTTCGCTCCTTCTCGCCCCAGGGCATGCCGTCGGGGGCGACCTCCTGGCCGAGGATCCTCGCGATGCCGTCGGCGATCCACGCGGCCTCCTCGTCGGCGGTCTCGTGGAAGGCGCAGGTGACGCGGCCCCGGTCGACGCGGTTGGGGCCGGGGACGAGCACCGGCACCTCGCGGGCCTCCATACGCAACGGGAGCTGGACGCGGGCGGCGACGTCGAGGACGCGGTCGCCGTTGCGGAAGCTGACGCTGAGCTGGCGTACGGCGGCGAGATCGCCCGACCTTGTACGGAAATCTCGGGCAAAGCGGCGGAGGTTGCCGGAGGAGGCGCCGCGCCAGCCGTAGATCGACTGGCACGGGTCGCCCACGGCGGTCACCGGATGGCCGCCGCCGTAGAGCGAGCGCAGCAGCACGAGCTGGGCGTGGCTGGTGTCCTGATATTCGTCGAGCAGCACCACGGAGAAGCGGGCGCGCTCGATCTCGCCGACCTCCTTGTGGTTCGCGGCGATCCTGGCGGCCAGCGACATCTGGTCGCCGTAGTCGATGACCTCACGCCGGCGCTTGAGCCGTTCGTACGCCTCCACCAGCGGCAACAGCTGCTCCCGCGCCTCCTGGACACTGAGCGGCCTGCGCTGCGCGAGTGTGGTGCGGCCGGGCAGCTCCGCCAGGCGCTCCTTCAGCCACCCGCCCAGCCGCCTGACGTCGGAGGGCGAGCGCAGGTGCTCCGACAGCTCGCCCGCCAGCTCCAGCACGGCGGCCGTGACCGACGGCGGGCCCAGCTCGATCTTGTCCATCGGCCCGTCGTACATCGCGACCACCCGCGAGGCGAGCTGCCACGACACGGCGGGCGTGACCAGGCGCATGGTCGGCTCCAGCCCTTCGCGCAGCGCGTGGTCGGTCACCAGTCGGGAGGCGTAGGCGTGGTAGGTGGACACGGTGGGCTCGTTGTCGAGCGCGCCCGGCTCGACCAGGCCGGCCTCCGCCAGGCCGGACAACCGTTCCCTGACCCTCGTGGCCAGCTCGGCGGCGGCCTTGCGGGTGAACGTCAGGCCCAGCACGTTCTCCGGCCTGACCAGGCCGTTGGCGACCAGCCAGACCACGCGGCCCGCCATCGTCTCGCTCTTGCCCGAGCCGGCGCCCGCCATGACGACGGTCGGCTCCAGCGGGGCCTCGATGACCGCGGCCTGTTCGCGGGTGGGGGGCAGGATGCCCAGCTTGCCGGCGAGTTCGGCCGGGGTCAGCACACCTGGCCTCCGTTGTCGTTGACCGGGCAGCTCGCCCTGGCCGCGCAGGTGCGGCAGCCGTCGTTGACCTTGGCCTGGAAGAACGGGCCCGACATGCCGGTCGCCACGGTGTCGACGAGGTCGGCGGCCCAGCCCGGGTCGCGGTCGTCGGCCAGCGCTCCCTGCCGCTGCTCCAGCGCGTCCTTCTTGCCCGCCGCCTTGCCGAGCTGCACCAGCGCGGCGCCGCCGGGCTCGGTCATGCCGTGCCGGGCGAACGCGCCGAGCAGCGCGGCGAGCTGGTAGACGCCCAGCTGCGGATGGCGGTCGAGGTCGCCGGCCTTGGGTTTGGCGCCGCCGGTCTTGAGGTCGATGATGACCGCGCGATTGCCGGAGTCGCGCTCGACCCGGTCGACCCGGCCCTTGATCTGCACCCCGTCGGAGAGCATCGCGGTGAACGCCTCCTCCAGCGCCACCAGCTCGCGCGGGTTCTCCTTGTGCCAGCGCAGGAACTTGCCGATCATCTGCTCGGCGACCTGGCGCTGCTTGCGGTTGTACCAGACACCGCCGAAGTCGAGATCGTTCCACACCTGGTCGAGGCGGTGGCCGAGGAGGTCCTCGCTGGGCAGGTCGGTGGCCGCGAGGACGGCCAGCGCGTGGATGACGTTGCCCAGGCCCTGGGCGGTGCTGGTGCCCGCGGCCCCGACGGCCGTCTCCAGGAGCCAGCGCAGGCCGCACTTGGTGAAGCTCTCGACCGCCGACGGCGAGATGCTGACGACCCCGTCGGGCCAGCTCAGGGGGCGGTCGTCGGAGATGGAGGTGAGGGCGTACCAGTCGTTGGGGTGGGCGCCCTGGACGCCCGCCGCGGCCAGGCGGGCGAGCTGGTGGGCCGCCTTCTGCCGCATTCTCGCCGGTTTGGTGGGATCGGTCACCGCGCTGCGCAGGTCGGCCACGAGCGCGGACATGGTGAGCCAGCGGGCGCGGTCGTCGACCGTGGCCGTCTCCACCGCGCCCGGCATCAGCTCGGACAGGAACCTCGACGGCCGTTCGTCGGTGTCGTCGCCTCCCACTGCCGTCACCACGAGCCTGCGCCTCGCCCTGGTGGCGGCCACGTAGAACAGCCTGCGCTCCTCGGCCAGCAGCTTGGAGACCAGCGACGCGGCGTTGGGCTCGGCGCCCTCGACCACCTCGACCAGGTCTTCGACGCCGAGCAGCGACCCGCGCAGGCGCAGATCGGGCCAGACGCCCTCCTGCACGCCCGCGACCACGACGACGTCCCACTCGAGGCCCTTCGAGCGGTGGGCGGTCAGCACGCGGACGGCGTCGCCGTCGGGCGCCCGGTCGGCCAGCGTGTCGCCGGGGATCTCCTGGGCGGCCAGGTCGTCGATGAACACCTCGGGGCCCGCCTTGGGCATGCGGTCGACGAACCTTGCCGCGTGGTCGAACAGCGCCACCACGGCGTCGAGGTCGCGGTCGGCCTGCGCGCCCCTGGGGCCGCCCGACAGGCTCAGGTCGGTCCAGCGCTCGGACAGGCCGCTGCCCTGCCACACGGCCCACAGCAGGTCTTCGGCGGTGCCCTCCTGCCGCGCGGCCTCCCTGGCGGTGGCGAGGAGCCTCGCGACCCGCTCGGCCGGCAGGGCGACGTGGGGCTCGACGCGGGTCAGCTCGCGCGCGTCCTGCACGGCCGCCACGAGCAGCTCGCCGGACGAGCGTGCCGCTAACGGCCGCTCGTCGTCACCGGTGCCCGTCTCGCGCAGCGCCGCCACGGCGTCGTTCTCGGCGATCTTGAGTGCGCGGCGGAGCCGGCGTACGCCGATCATGTCGGTGCCGCCGAGCGGGCCGGTCAGCAGCTCCTCCGCCACCGCCTCGTCGAGCTGGGACGGGTCGAGCGCGACCCGCAACATCGTGAGCAGCGGGCGCACACCGGGCTCCTGGGCGATCGGCACCTCGTCGCCCGCGATCATCGTCGGCACGCCCGCGTTGACCAGCGCCCGCCGCAGCAGCGGCACCTGGCGTTTGGCCGAGCGGACCAGCACCGCCATCCGGTGCCACGGCACGCCGTCGATCAGGTGGGCCCGGCGCAGGGTGTCGGCCACGATGGCGGCCTCCTGGCTGGTGCTGTCGGCCAGCAGCACCCGCACCTCGCCGGCCTCGGCCTCGGGCAGCGGCGTCAGGTCGCGGTGGTCGTGCTCGTGACCGTGGACGTGGTCGGGCACAGGGGCGACCGGCAGCCGGGCGGCGAGCCTGCGCGAGGCCTCCAGCAGGCCGGCGCCGCTCCTGCGGCACACCCGCAGCGCCAGCACCGGGGCGGGGCGGCCGTCGCGGGCCGGGAACCGCTCGGGGAACTGCATGATGCCCTGCACGTCGGCGCCCCTGAAGCCGTAGATCGACTGGTCGGGATCGCCCACCGCGACCAGGTCGCGGCCGTCGCCGGCGAGCCGGGCGAGCAGCAGCTCCTGCGCAGGGTCGGTGTCCTGGTATTCGTCGACGAAGACCACGTCGTGCGCGGCCCGCTCACGCGCCAGCACACCGGGGCTGTCCAGCAGCGCCGAGGCGGCCCTGACCAGCTCGGCGTAGTCGAAGGTCTCCTCGGGGTCGAGGTCGAACCTGTCCTGGTAACGCCCGGCGAACCGGCCGGCCGCCGCCCAGTCGGCGCGCCCGTGCCGCCGGCCGAGCGCCACCAGGCGCTCGGGGTCGAGGCCTCGCTCGTTGGCCCGCGACAGGAAGTCGCGCAGCTCCTCGGCGAACCCGCGCGTCCTGAGCGGCTCGCGCAGCGACGCCGGCCAGTCGAGCGCGCCGTTCTCCAGCTCGCCGTGGAGCAGCCGGCGGATCTCCAGGAGTTGCTCGGGACCGGTGAGCAGGCGCGGCGGCGGCCTGCCTTCGAGCACGGACTCGCGGCGCAGCAGGGCGTAGGCGTAGGAGTGGAAGGTGAGGGCGAGCGGGGTGCGGGTGGTGCGGCGCAGGCGGGCGGTGACCCGCCGGCGCAGCTCCTCGGCGGCCTTCCTGCTGAAGGTGAGGATGAGCACCCGCTCGGGGTCGATGCCCCGCCGCTCGATCCGGTGGACGACGCTCTCCACGATCGTGGTGGTCTTGCCGGTGCCGGGACCGGCGAGGACGAGCAGCGGGCCGCCCTTGTGCTCGACCACGGCACGCTGGTGCTCGTCGAGCACAGGAGGCACAACAGGGGCGCCATTGCCGCGACGCACCAGCCGCCAGGTCTGACCACTCACAACACTAGATTCCACCAGACCACAGGGGTAGATCGTGCCGACTTGCCCGGTCTCCCCGCACGATCCGCCTACCGTATCGAGGCAAATATCCAGATCCCCGGCGACACGCCGCCTCGCTGTTCGCCCTGGGCGTCACCTGTTCCGGCGCTCGCGGTCAGGGGAAGAGGTGGTCCACCACGCGCGCCGTGGCCTTGCCGTCGTCCTTGGGCGCGAACGTGGCGCGGAAGGCGTCGTAACGGTCCGCGTGTGCCGCCGCGACCTCGTCGATCGACCTGAGCGCGTCGATGACCTCGGCCGACGTCGACAGCACCGGCCCCGGCGCCTGCTCGGGCAGGTCGATGTAGAGACCCCGCTTCGACGAGTATTTCGCCAGGTCGTAGCCGTAGAACACAATCGGGCGGCCGGTGCAGGCGAAGTCGAACATGACCGAGGAGTAGTCGGTAACGAGGACGTCGGTCACCAGCAGCAGCTCGGCGATATCCGGATATGTGGTGACGTCGCGGGCGATATCAGGGACGGCGGGCATGGCCTGCATCGGGTGGGCGCGTACGAGAATCTCGTGGTCCGCGCCCAGCGCCTCGCGCGCCTTGGCGAGGTCGAGCTTGACCATGGCGTTCTTGCGGTCGTAGTCGCGCCACGTCGGCGCGTACAGGATCACCCGCTTGCCCGGCGCCAGCCCGAGACGTGCGCGCACCGCCGCCGCGAGAGCCTCGCGGTCGGGCGAGGTGAGCACGTCGTTGCGGGGCAGGCCGCTCTCCAGCACCTCGCCCTTGTAGCCGAACGCCTTGCGCAGCACAGGGGTCGCCCACGGCGACTGCGACAGCAGCAGGTCCCAGCCGCGCACCTCCGCCGCCTGCCGATGCCAGATCGGCGGCCTCGGGTCGCGCTGCATGTGGGGCTGGTCGTTGCCCATGTGCTTGGCCGGGGTGCCGTGCCACGTCTGCACCACGACCTGGTCCTCGCGGGCGCGGAACCACGTCGGCAGGAACGCGTTGGCGATGATGTGGCGCGACCTGGCCAGCGCCGCGTGGTGCTCACGGCTGCCCGCGCGCACGACGGTCGCGCCGCCCTGCGGCACGAACGCGCCGTCCTTGACGATCCAGATGTGCTCGCGGTCGTCGCCCCGCCGCAGACGCTCCTCGTAGATGGCGCGGACGCTGTCGGCGTACAGGCGGCCGTCGTTGACGACGTAGACGGTCGCGTCCGTCAGCGGCTCGGTGCGCTGGGCCGGGTAGAACACGCGGCGCAGCACATGCGTGCCGGCCACGCCGCGCTCGTCGGCGGGCCGGTCCTCCTCGACCGTCACCACCGGCACGTCGAACCGCGTGGAGATCATCCGGTACGTGCGCCCGTCGAACGTGCGCGGATCCTCGTCGAACCCGGGCAGCGCGGCATGGTCGACGCGCAGCGGCACGATCTCGCCCGAGGGGTGGCGCAGCGACATGTTCCAGGTGCCGGACGCCAGCGGCACGGCATCGCCGAACCGGTCCATCCCCGCCGGCCGGACGCGTACGGTGAACGCGTCACCGGACCGCTCCATGGGAATCCAGTAGGACAGCCCCGACCTGTGGCGCAACGTGAGCGTGCGGGGGCCGACGGCGTCGGGATAGTCGCCGCGCAGGACCAGCTCCGGCCCCTCCCAGACCGCCGAGGTGATCACCGGCCGGATGCGGTGGGCGGAGACGACGACGCGGTCGCGCCGGTCGCCGAGCACGGTGATCTCGCGGTCGCCCACGGTCGTGCGGGTCTCCACCAGATCGGCGAGCATGACGGACGCGGCGGGGTCGCCCTTGGGCTCGACCCAGAGCCGCCGGCCGTCCTTCTCCTGCAACAGCGCGGGCACGGCCAGCCCGACGACGACCTGCGTGCCGTCGCCCGAAGGCGTGAAGTCGGCGGCGATGCGGTGGCCGCCCAGCCGGGCGTGGCCCTTGGTCACCGTACGGCCGGGCAGGGAGATCGTGAGCTCGAGGCGTTCGCCGTCGACGGAGACGCCCTTCAGCTCGGCCCGGTTGGGCTGGAGCACGATCTGCAGCGCCCTGTCGGACGTCCAGACCGGCCTGGCCCACCAGCCGGGCTTCAACCGGCGGCCGGCCGGCCGCTCCGCCCTGCCGATCGAAAAGCCGCGCAGCAGGCCGGTGGCCCGCGCCCCCCGGCTCCAGAACACGATCTCCGCGCGCCACGTCGTGGCGTCGGGCACGGAGGGCCGGTGGCGCATGCGGCGGCGTACGGCGGACACCGCGCCGCGCACGGCGCCGCGCCAGCGCAGCGACCACGGGCTGAGCTCCGCGGTGAAACCGGACCAGTCGTAGTTGCAGCCGGGCTCGCGTGCCCCGTGGGTGGCCTCGGGAGCGAGGACCCGGCGCGTGCGCATGCGGATGGGCGGCAACCACCGGGGGCCGCGCAGCACCACGGTCGCCCAGTTGAACCTGCGGCTGCGTACGGACAGGCCCGCCAGGTAGGCGAAGCCGGTGACGCGCAGCTTGCCGTCGGCCCAGACGATGTCGTCGATGTGGGTCACGGGGACCAGGTCGGAGCGGCGCAGCCGTAGCAGGTCGGACGGCAGCTGGTCGCCGAAGGGCAGGTCGGCGTACCAGCGCAGGCCCTTGCGGATGCGCTTGGACGGCTCGGCCGCCGCGGCGACGACCGTGGTGAGCGTCTCGCCCTCGACGAGCTCCTCGTCGGGGCGGTGCTCGATCAGGTGGCAGATGACGCGGCGCGCGACCGGCAGGTCGCGTTTGACGCGCGCGTCCACGCCCGCGAGGTAGGGGCGGACGAGCTCGAGCAGCTCGCGCCGTCGCGCCGCGCCGCGTTTGACCGCGAGGTCGATGCGGCTCCCCAGGGAACCGCTCAGCACCTCGGTGTCGAACGCCGCGTCGCGACCGCCTGGGCCGACCGCTCGCATGACCGCTTCGAGAGGCTCGCCACGATCACAAAGATCTTGGACAGCCTTCAGGCGGTCGGCGAGCGAATCGCCGCCCTGGCTTCGGGCTGTAACGCCGGTGGCCATAGGGAGGCACCGCCTTTCGGGCCGCCATCAGTGTTTTGCCCATGGTAATGGGCGTCACATGTCACAGAATCGCCCGTTCGGCGAAAGTGCTGGTCAGACCACTTACTGAAAATCCGCTGAACGCCCGTCCCAGCGCGCCAGCCGCATGTCCACCCGCTCGCCGCGCAGCGGCGTGCCCTCCTCGCGCCAGTGGGCCAGGCATCTGCGCAGGTGGTCGGGGGCCGCGCCGCTTCCGTCCGCGTGCACGACCCGCCACCAGGGCACGCCGCCGCCCCACGTCGACATCACCGCGCCGACCTGGCGCGGACCGCCCTCGCCGAGATATTCGGCGATGTCGCCGTAGGCCATGACCTTGCCCGGCGGGATGCGCTCGACGAGTTCGAGCACCTTCTCCGCGAACGGGTTCATGGACCCCACGCGGCGGGTCCCGCTTCGATGATCTCGTCGAACTTTCCGATCTCCACCGTGCCGCCGTCCGCCTCGACCTCGATGACACCGTCACGCAGGGCGTAGACCTCGCCATCCTCGCCCACGAGCCGGGCGCCGAGCGCGGCCGCCAACCGCAGGAGCTGTGCCACCTGCCAGTCGGAGCCGGGCTCGCCGATCAGCTGGTCCCTCCAGCGCGCCACCGCGTGCGCGGCACCCGCGTGACCTGCCACGATCTCGTCAGATCCACGCAGCTCGAACCCGGCCGGCGCGATGGCCTTCGCGAGCTCCGCGAAGGCGAGTGGTGACTCACGCACCACCCGCAGCTCGTATCCCATGACGGGGGACCATAGCGGATCTTTACTCCTCCCGTCGTACGGAGCTTTCACTCCTTACGCTGATTGAGCATGATGACCGCGCCGCAGAAGGCCACCAGCGCCACCAGCACGCCGCCGCCGTACAACGCGAGGCGGATCGGGTCGGGCCCCGGACGCGCGGGGACGGGCGAGTCCTCGCCCTCACCGAAGTGCTCCATGCCCGGCACGACGCTGCGTTTGGCGCCGGTCAGGCGCTCGGCGGCGTTCAGCGCGGCTCCCGCGTCGACCACGCCGAACCCGGTCCGGTCGTCGTAACCGGCGGCGGGCCGCCCTTTGGCGCTCGACGACAGGGCCTGGGCCACCTGCTCCGGCCGCATCTTCGGATAGCGCGACTTGATCAGCGCGGCCACGCCCGCCACGAGCGCGGCGGCCGAGCTGGTGCCCTGCGACATCTCGTAGCCGCTCTCGCGCTTGACCACGGGCACGCCGACCCCGGGCGCCGCGACCAGCACCGACAGGTTGTCGCTGCTGAACGTCGCCCGCCTGCCCTGCTTGTCGGTGGCCGCCACGCCGATGACACCGGGATAGCCGGCGGGGAAGCTCCAGTAGGAGGTGCCCTCCTTCCTGGCGTAGTCGGTCTGGCCGTCGTTGCCCACGGCGGCCACCAGCACGACTCCCTTGCCGAGCGCGTAGGAGACGGCCTCGCGCTCCGACCTGAGCGGGCCGTAGGAGCCGATCGACATGCTGACGACCTGGGCGCCGTGGTTGGCGGCGTAGCGCAGGGCGCGGGCCAAGGGGCTCTCCGACGGGCGTCCCTGGTCGGGAGCCGGGGTCACCATCGTGGGCTCCTCGTCGGTGACCAGGGGCAGCGACAGGATGCGGGCGCCCGGTGCGACGCCGGTGAAGCCGTCGTCCTCGCCCGAGCCGGCGATCAGTCCCGCCATGGCGGTGCCGTGCTTGCCCGGCGACACCTCGCGGGCCACCGCGCCCGACGTCATGTCGGGGCCCGCGGTCACCCGGCCCTTGAGCTCCTTGACCTCGCCGTCCACTGCGCTGTCGACGACGGCGACGGTGACGCCCTCCCCCTTGGTGACCGACCAGGCCCGCTCGACGTTGAGCGCGTCGAGCACCCACTGCTGCTGGTCGCGTACGGGGTCGGCGTTGGGTCCCGCCAGGACGAGCAGCGCGGCCGTGAGCGTGCGTACAACGTTCAGCACACGTTCCCCTGGGTACAGGGCGGCACCTTGGGCGGGTCCGCCAGGAAGTAGGCGATCTGGTTGCCGACCGACTTGGCCGCCGGCCACAGCTCACTGTGCAGAATCTCCTCGGGTGGGACCGCGGCCCTCGTGCGGCCGTCGGCGTAGCCCGCCGTCGAGAACACGATGTACGGTCCCGCGCCCACCCAGCCGGTGCGCTGGCGCTGATCACGGCCGAAACGTTCGCTCACCGTACCGGGGAAGGCGACCGGCAGCACGCCGACGCGGTCGTCCTTGGCGAGCTCGTCCGTCGCCGAGACCCTGGACTCCTCGTTCTCCAGCACGGCGACGCCGACGGTGATGACGAACGCGGCCGTCTGGTCGGTGTACGTGGCCCGCAACATGGTGCGGCAGTTGTGGCTGCGCAGCACCTCGGCCACGGAGGTGTCCACACCCTTGCCGCAGTCGGTCTCGGGGGCGATGCCGACGCGCCTGGCGTACTGCTGGGCGCGGTCGAGGCCGACGTACTTCACTTCTTCCGGGAAGACGCCCGTGGCCGGCCACGCCTGCCAGCGCCTGGCGATCTCCTCGTCCTTGTACTGGTTCTGCTCGGCGGCGGTCAGCGGCCTTGAGCGGGTCTCGGCGACCAGCCCGACCGTGCCGAGCAGCACGACGACGGCGGAGACGGCGATGATGACGCCGAGCAGCGTGACGAAGATGCGCCGGTAGCGGATGCCCTGCCTGAGCTCGTCCATCTGGGCGCGCTGCCGGGCGGCCGAGCGCGTGCGGGAGCCGGCCGCCGGCCATGCGCGTACGCGTGACCTTCGGCCGGGCGCGGCGCCGAGCGGGTTGCTCCGTCGCTGCGCGGCCTCCCCCTCGGCGCGCGGAAGCCCTGAGGTCGTCCTACGTGCCTTCACCACCGCCTCGTTCCCGCGTTCGCTTGTCTATTTCGTCCCCCTAAGGAGGCGGATCATGCCTCTTGTGAGCTCTGCGCCCGGCGTACCCGCCTGACCAGGATGAATATGACGGCCAGAGACGCCAGCGCACCGGAGCCCGCCGCGGCGGCGACGGCGAAGTAGAGCGTGACCTGCCGCTGGTCCCTGGCGATGACCTTGACGGGGCCCGCGTCGCCGCCGGCCAGCGGCATGGCCGGGTCGTGGGCGTCGGCGCCCTTGGCGGTCTCGGCGTGCCCGGCGAGCTGGGCGGCCTCGGTCAGCGCCTTGGCGGCGTTCACGACGCCGAAGCCGGTGGCGGTGTCGTAGCCGCCGGGGGGCCTGTCGGTGGCGCCGGCGGAGAGGGCGCGGGCGACCAGCGGCGGCGACATATCCGGATATTTCGCCTTAATGAGGGCGGCCACCCCCGACACCAGCGCGGTCGCCTGCGAGGTGCCCCTGCCGACCCAGTACTGGTCGCCGGGGCCCGCGCCCATGATGTCGACGCCGGGCGCGGACACCAGTACCGAGGAGTTCCGGTTGGAGAACGCGGCCCGCCGCAACCGCCGGTCCGTCGCCCCGACCGAGACGACCCCGGGGAACGCCGCCGGGTAGGAATAAGGTGCGAAATCGCCGTCGATCTTCCTGTCGCCGTGGTTGCCTGCGGCGGCCACGAGCACGACGCCCTTGGAGATGGCGTAGCGGATGGCCGCACGCTCCTGCCGGGTCGCCAGCTCTTTGGAGATCGACATGTTGATCACGTCTGCTCCCTCGTCCACCGCGTAGCGAATGCCGCGGGCCACCACGTTCTCGAAGCGCTCGGCGGAGTTGAACTCCCGGAAACCGGGCTCTTCGTCCTCGAGGATGACCCTTACCGACAGTACGTCTGCTTCGGGTGCGACGCCGATGATCCCCCGTTTTCTCTTGGTTCCGTGACCGTGCCCGGCGATCAGCGAGGCCATGTACGTGCCGTGCAACCTGCGCGGAGTCACTCCCCGCGGGTTTGCGCCCTCAGTGAAATCCTTGCCCGTGCGTACGGACCCGGCCAGGTCACGATGGCGGCGGTCGACACCCGAGTCGAGCACGGCCACCAGCACCCCCGCGCCCTTGGTGGTGCGCCACGCCTTGGCGAGGTCGAGCGTCTCGATCACCGCCTGCTGGCCGCCGCGTACGTCGTCGGCCCGGACAGGCGGCGTCGCGAGCAGCAGCACCGGTCCGAGCACCGCCACCACCGCGCCCCGCCTCAGCACACGACCAGCCCTGCCCCGCCTCAGCACTCCCACTCCTTGGCCGTGCAGTCGGGCATCCGCGGCGTGCTCAGCTCGGACAACACGCTCTCGGCGATCTCGGTGGCGAACGCGAAGATGGCGGGCCGCTGTTCGCCGACCGAGTCCGCGGGCCGGCCGTCCACCTGCCCGGCGGTCGTCAGCACGAGGTAGGGGCCCGCCTGGCGTACGGAACCGGCCTGGCGGACCGCGGGAGTGAACCGGTCGGCCACCGTGCCGCGGAAGGCCAGCGGCCGCAGCCCCGGCTCCGGTTCGCCGTTGCCGGAGAAGGCGGACTTGGCGCGCAGCGCGCCCTTCTCGTCGTTCATGGCGACGACGCCGATCGTCACGAGCACCCCGCGCAGCGCGTCGATGTAGGTGGCCCGCAGCACGCCGCGGCACCCCGCGGCACGCAGTGGCGTGGCGGCCTCGGTGTCCACGGACTCCGCGCACGAGGTGTGCGGCGAGATGCCGATCCTCCAGGCACGTTCCTGCCCGCCCTGCTCCGCGGCGTAGCGCAACGTGGCGGGGAAGATGCGGCCCGTGGGCCAGGCGCGCCAGCGTTCGGCCAGCTCGCGCTGGGCCGCCACGTGCAGTTCGGCCGTGCTCGGCCCGCGCGTCAGCTCTGTGCCCGCCGCGCTGCCGGCCACCCCGGCGGCCACCGCGCAGATCAGCGTCAGCGCGGAGGCCACTACCAGGGTGGGCCAGGGGCGTGCGGAATCCACGGCGGGCGCCCCTTCGAGACCGTCAGTAGCTGGGCAGGCTCGGGTCGACCGTCTTGACCCAGCTCAGCACGCCGCCGCCGACGTGGACGGCGTCGGAGAACCCGGCGTCCTTGACGACCGCCAGCGCCTCGGCCGAACGCGCGCCCGACTTGCAGTGCAGCACGATCTTCTTGTCCTGCGGCAGCTTCTCCAGGGCCGAGCCGTTGAGGAACTCGCCCTTCGGGATCAGCTTGGCGCCGGGGATGGAGACGATCTCGTACTCGTTGGGCTCGCGGACGTCGATGACGAAGATGTCCTCGCCGCGGTCCATCATGCCCTTGAGCTCCTGCGCCGTGATCGTGGAGCCGCTGGCGGCCTCGGCGGCCTCGTCGGAGATCGCGCCGCAGAACGCCTCGTAGTCGTCGAGCAGCCGCGTCTGCGTCGGGTTCTTCCCGCACAGCACGCACTCCGGGTCCTTGCGGACCTTGACGTCGCGGTATTTCATCTCGAGGGCGTCATAGATCATCAGCCGCCCGACCAGCGGGTCGCCGATCCCGGTCAGCAGCTTGATGGCCTCGTTGACCTGGATGGAGCCCACCGACGCGCAGAGCACGCCGAGCACGCCGCCCTCGGCGCACGACGGCACCATGCCGGGGGGCGGAGGCTCCGGGTAGAGGCAGCGGTAGCACGGGCCGTGCTCGGCCCAGAACACGCTCGCCTGGCCGTCGAAGCGGTAGATCGACCCCCAGACGTACGGCTTGCCGAGCAGCACCGCGGCGTCGTTCACCATGTAGCGCGTGGCGAAGTTGTCGGTGCCGTCGACGATCAGATCGTAGCCGGAGAAGATCTCCATGACGTTGTCCGTGCTCAGCGCCGTGTTGTGGATCACGACGTCGACCAGCGGGTTGATCTCATGGACCGACGCGGCGGCGCTCTCGGCCTTCGGCTTGCCCACGTCGGACTGGCCGTGGATGACCTGGCGCTGCAGGTTGGACTCATCGACCACGTCGAAGTCGATGATGCCGAGGGTGCCGACGCCGGCCGCCGCGAGATAGAGCAGCGCGGGCGAGCCCAGGCCCCCGGCGCCCACACAGAGCACCTTGGCGTTCTTCAGCCGCTTCTGCCCCGCCATGCCCACATCGGGAATGATCAGGTGACGCGAGTAGCGGCGCACTTCGTCGACGGTCAGCTCTGCGGCCGGCTCGACCAGCGGTGGCAACGACACTTTCTACGCTCCCGTTTGCAGGGGGTCTTATCTCACCTTGAAACCTAGCTGGCGAGTCGGGCATTCCCCAATCGAGTCTCACCGATCAGACGGCGGGCCTCCGCCGCCACGACCTGCGGCGTCTCCATCATCGCCACGTGCCCGGCCGTGGGCAGCAACACCAGTCTGACCTTCCGGAACGTACGGTACGCCTTCGCGGCCATGGCGGGGCGGACCAGGCGGTCGTGCCGCCCGTGCACGATCAGGGCCGGCGCCTCGACCTTCGCCGCCAGACGCCAGAGGTTGTCCTCGCCGAAGCGGAGGTACTCGGCGACGATGCCCCGGGCGGAGGCGATCATGGACTCACCGGCGTGGGGGAGGGCGTCGCGCCTGCGCTGCTCGTCGACGGCGTCGCGCACGCGTTCGGGATGGACGGCGCCGGCGTTGGCGTACACCATGGCGAGCGAGGCGCTGACCCGCTGCTCGGCCGGCAGCAGCCGCATCGTGCTCGCCGCCCACTCGCCGAGCTTGGGCAGCGCGGCGGCGGCCACGCGGACGGGCCCGTACCTGGGGAGCAGGTCGGGCAGCGCGGGTGAGATGAGAGTGAGCGAGCGGACCAGGTCGGGGCGGCCCGCGGCGACCCTGACGGAGACCGCGCCGCCGAGCGAGTTGCCGAACAGGTGGGCCGGACCCGTCCGCTCCAGCAGGCCGATCACGGCTTTGGCGTGGCCCGCCACGGAGTAGTCGCCGTCGGCGGGGGCCGGCGAGAAACCCGCGCCTGGCAGGTCGAGGGCGTGGCAGGTGACCTCGTCCTTGAGCTCGTCCATGAGGTCGGTCCAGTTGGTCGCCGAGCCCGCCAGCCCGTGCACGAAGACGGCCTGCTCCGTCGGGCCTTCCCTGACCGCATGCGCGTGCGCCGCGCCCGGCCCCTCGCCGTGGGGCCGCCTGGCGGTGGAGTGCCCGGCCCAGGCCTCGCCCGGGGCCGGCTGGGTGGATCGGACGTGCACTGAGCCGATCATGCGTCCCGGCCAGTGCGGGATCGGCTCCGGGGTCATCATCGAACCTCCATCGTCGCTGTCGAACGTCTCTTCCCCTTACCTCAACGATAACCACCCCCTCATGGCCCGGACCGGGTCGTGAGGGCGGACTCGAAGGGCGAGCCGATTCGGACATATCGACATATATCGCTTCATAGATCCCTAAGGGATCTCATGACAACCCAAGACTGCGGCAAAAGCTGCTGTTTGCCGTTTATGGGGGCCATGGTCCGGAAAGCATCAGACCAGCGACACCTAGCGTAATCAGCGTGACACTCACCGTAAATGGCGGGATCGATACGGGTGCGGCGCCGCCGTACTCATTCGAGCATGCCCGTCGGCGCGCTAATTGGTGCCGCCTGCAGGTCGTGGCATTTCATCACGTCCGCGAATACGTACGCCTAATCAGCCGAGGGCATTACGCTCACGCGCCCGGGTGATCCCGGACGCCAGGCATTGAATGCCCGCCATTCCGTGCTGCCGCCACCCGCGAACCGGCACAATCGGACATATCATGCCATTTCATTGGATAGACGTTTAAGCCGAGCAATAAGATTGTTAATGCACAGCAAAATAGGGTGATTCCTGTTTGCCCGCCCACGGCCCCGGAAATGACTTTCCACGGATGACTCTTCAGCAGCCGTCCAAGACCTGTTTTCAGGTACCCGGAAACGTCGAGAACGGGGCAACCGATCCTTTAGGGGGAAAACGCAATGCCCAAGCTCAAGAGTGTTATCGCAGGCCTCGCCCTTAGCACGGCGATGACTGGCGGCGTGGTCGGCCTGAGCGCGACCAGCGCCGAGGCCAACACCCCGGTCCGCAGCGGCCCGTCCGTCGTCACTGGGGACGACGGCCGCTGGGGCTGGGGCTGGGGCCACCACCGGCGCCACCGCCACAACTGCAAGCGTCACGGTCACCACCACCACGGTGGCTGGGGCTGGGGACACCGCCGTCACCACCGTGGCCAGATCTGCGTCGTCATCCGCAATGACAACCGCAACGAGAACGGGGAGCGTCGCCACCGCCACCACCGTGGCTGGTGACATGACCGTGAAATGATGGCGCAGGGATGAACACCGTTCTCCGTGAATGGCCGTCGTGCACAGCGACGTGAACACGACCGGCGAATAACGGGCTCATTTCTCCTCATCTCGCACGGCACTCCCGGTGAGGGCTCCACTGGCGTCGGCCAGGGAGCCCTCGCTGCATTTGCACGGGCAACCGGCCGCGCCGGCGGCCGCCCCCACAAAAGCCATGCAGGTCTCTACTATCCGGCAAAACTGGACAATTCCGGTTAGTTAGCCTTTGAGTCGGATATATGTAGACCACGGATGAATCGCTAGCGAGGAATCCGATCTCTTCCCGCCGATCCTCGCGATCGCAGGAATGAGAGAACGGGGCAATCGATCCTTTAGGGGGAAAACGCAATGCCCAAGCTTAAAAGTGTTATCGCAGGCCTCGCCGTCAGCACGGCGCTGACCGGCGGCGTGGTCGCCGCGGGCGCGACCACGAGTGC
>NZ_JAAAHR010000095.1:0-35347 GCF_009908215.1 Nonomuraea sp. K271
GAGGCTGACTCCGAGCCCGCCGGCCGCGAGGACCGCGGTGTTGGCCAGCAGGAATTTACGTCGTGACACCATGAGCGATCTCTGCTCCTGCGAGGGGGGACAGGAATGACATCGTTGTCATTGCCAGAGAACGTAACAACATGACGTAAGGATGTCCATGGCGTAAACCGCGCAATTCCCCCGCAGCCCCGCCGGCCACGGCTCCCTCAGCCGGGCGGCAGGGCGAACCCGCGCAGTTCCGTCCGCGACGACAGACCCAGCTTGCGCAGCACGCTGGACACGTGGCTTTCCACGGTCCGCCGCGACAGGAACAACTCCGTGGCGATCTCCTGGTTCGTCCTGCCCGCCGCGGCGAGGAGCGCCACCTCGCGTTCGCGCGCCGACAGCGACCGGCCGTGCGAAAGCCGCCCGCCCCGCCACGGGTAGGGGATGGGCACGCCGTTCCGCCGCATGACCCGGCCTACCCGCGCGATGTCCCGGTCCGCGCCCATGGCCCCGTACAGGCGCAGCGCGCTCTCCAGGCAGTCGCCGCCGGCGGCGCCGCGCAGGCGGCCCAGCCGCTCGAAGGCGTGGGCCTCGTCGTAGCGCAGCCCGGCCTCGCCCAGCGTCGTACGCGCCGCGTCCAGCAGCCGGTCGGCCTCCACCTCGCCGCCCCGCGAGCGCGCCAGGACGCCCCGCGCGGTCAGCAGCGCGGCCTGCGCGACCGGCGCGTCGGCGCCCTCGATGCCGGCGGCGAGCTCGGACACCAGCCCGGCCGCCCCGCCCGCCTCGCCGAGCGCGTCCATGGCGTCCACCAGGCACAGTACGGTCTCGGCGCCCCACACCCAGTTGCCCTTGGCCCTGACCAGGGCGAGCCCGGCGGTGGCCTGCTCCGCGGCGGCCGCGGGGTCGTCCAGGCCGAGCAGCAACCGCGACAACGCCATGCGCGCCGGGATGAGCGGCCACACCGCACCCACCCGCTCGGCGACCGTGATCACCTGTCCCAGACACTCCGCGGCCTCCTCGGCCGGCCCGATGGCCGCCAGCAGCGTGCCGTGCAGCAGCCGCGAGTCCAGGAACGCCGCCGCGAACGTCGCCGCCGGCCCCGCCAGCCTGCGGGCCCGGCGCTCCAGCCCGTCCCAGCGTCCCGCCGCCCGGTCCACGGCGGCGGTGACCAGCTCGACGACCTCCGCCACCCGCAGGTACTCCGCCTGGTCGGCCACCCGCCGCCCCTCGGCGAGCAGCGACTCGGCGCGGTCGAGCCGCCCGATGTGCAGCGCGCCCTGCGCCCAGTTGAGGCAGGCGCGGGCGTGCTCCCTCGGCACGGCGCGGAGCCGGTCGTCGCGCAGCAGGTCGTCGATCAGCCGCCGGCTGCCCGGGTCACCCTGTTCGAGCAGGAGCGAGGCCCGCGCGATGCGTACCGCGATGTGCACGTCGCGCTCCCCGCTGCGGCGGGCGGCCCGCTCGGCCTGGTCGCAGCGGGTGGCGTGCTCGCGGACGTGCCGGTCGGGCACGGTCTCGGGCGCGGCGAGCACGGCGAGCGCCCGCCCGAGGAGGGCGGGCCGGTCCCCGAGGTCGTCCACCGCCCGCTCGATCTGCAGGTAGCCCGCCCGCGCCTCGCCCTGCTGGCGCAGCATGCGTCCGAGCGCGAAGCGCAGCTCTCCGCGCAGGTGGGCGGGCAGCGGCTCGCTCGCCAGCAGGCGTTCGAGAATGGGTACGGACTCCGCGTGCGCCAGCCCGTCCACCGCGGCCCGGCCGAGCTTGACGGCCAGCCGCACGCGCACGTCGCCGGCCAGTTCGTCGGTCTCCAGCGCCCGCAGCAGGAACCTCGCCGCGGTGGCGTCGTTGCCGTGGGCGAGGGCCGTGTCGGCGGCGGCCTCGGCGTTGCCGACGAACTCCGCCGTCCGGCCCGCGAGCCGGTAGTGGTGGGCGAGCCTGGCCACGGGTTTCTGGCCCGGCTCTCGTTCCAGGGCCTGCGCGGTCTTGAGATGCGACCAGCGCCGCCCGGCGACGGGCACCGACTCGTACACGATCTGCCGGGCCAGCGTGTGCCTGAACCGGCAGCGGCCGTCGTCCTCGTGCAGCAGCCCGATCGCCTGCGCCGTCGCGAGGGCTTTGACGATCTCCTCCGGGTCGCGGCCGGTGACCTCGGCGAGCATCCGGTCGTCGGGTGTCACGCCGATGACGGCGGCGGCCCCGAGGATCTCGCGTATCGGCTCGTCGAGCGCGGCCAGGCGGCCCACCACCACGTCGCGCAGCACGGTGGGGACGGCGAGGTCGGCCAGCACGTCGGGCCGCCCGGGGATCTCGTGGGCGGGCAGCCGCTCCAGCAGCGTGCGGAGCACCTCCTCCACGACGAACGGGATGCCGCCGGTCGCCTCGTGCAGCGGCGCGGCGAACGTACGCGGGAGATCGGTCCCCAGGATGCCGCCCGCCAGCTCCTCCACATCGGGCGGGCTCAACGGGGTGAGGCTGATCACCCGAGCGGGGCCGGACGGAGCTCTGGCCAGTGCCTCGCGGATGGGCAGCGGGCCCGTCTCGGTGCGGGCCGTGAGGATCACCGACAGCTCGCGCGGCTGGTGGGAGGCCAGGAAGGCGAGGAAGTCGTGCGTGCCGCCGTCGGCCCAGTGCACGTCCTCCAGGACGAGCACCAGCGGGCTGAGGTGGTCGAGCAGCGCGACGGCGGCACGGAACACCCGGTGCCGCTCGGCCCGCTGGTCGGGTAAGGCGGGCAGCGGCGGCGGCAGATGCCCGGCGATCTCGGGCAGGAGCGGCGCCAGCGCCCCGATCACGGGGTTGGCGGGGCGGGAGGCGGCGAGCTCGGCACCGGCCGTTCGGAAGGCGTCGAGCAGCGGCGACAGCGGCAGCGGCTCCTGGAGCTGCTCGCACTGGCCCACGAGCCGGCGCACCGGCACGCCGGCCGGCGCCCGTGCGTGCTCTGACGTGGCGAAGAGCTCCGCCACCAGCCGGCTCTTGCCGATCCCCGCCTCGCCCTCGACCAGGGCGAGCGATGGCGGTGCGGCGACGACGGCGCGGAGCAGCGCGAGCTCGGCCCGGCGCCCGACGAGCACGTCGGACAGGGCGCCTGAGGGAGCGATGCGGGCCGGGCCGAAGGGCATGGCTCACCCCCATTGCCGCCCCGATGGCGATAGATCAGCGTCAACAATCTACATGGCCTGGCAGAGCCGGAGGTTCACCGTTGATCGAGTTTCGCGGTTGCCCATAACGGGTAGAGCCGACGTAAATTCTGAGCTACCTGTTAACCAGGAGCACCAGATGTCCCGAATCACGTTGACCGCTGCCGCACGTGAAGCGCTGGGCGACGACGAAGTGGTGTTCTTCGACTGGCACGTGACCGGGCTCTGCTGCGCCGACGCGGGTGAGTTCTCGGTGCGGTCCCTGCGCCGATCACGACTACCCCGGCGCGCACGCCCGCTCGGAACCGACCTGGTGTACGCGCACCCGACCGCCTGGGTACATCTCACCGACCTCCCCGTCATGATCGACTGCCGTCCGCTGTGGCGATGGCGGCGCTTCACCACCGATCTGCCGCCGGACGCCGGTCTGCGCTGCTGCCTGGGGCGCCCTCTGTATGGCTCACAAGATGGGAGGTAACCGGTGAAACTGCGCTCCATCATCATTTGGACGGCGGTCGCACTCGTCGGTGCCGTGGGATGGGCCGTGCTGGCCCTGTCCAGAGGCGAGGACGTCAACGCGGTCTGGCTGCTGGCCGCCGCGCTCGGCTCGTACGCCATCGCCTACCGCTTCTACGCCCGCTTCATCGTGCGCAAGGTGCTGGGCGCCGACGACCGCAGGGCCACCCCGGCCGAGCGGCTCGACAACGGCATCGACTACCACGTGACCGACCGGCGCATCCTCTTCGGCCACCACTTCGCCGCCATCGCCGGCGCGGGGCCGCTGGTCGGACCCGTACTGGCCGCGCAGATGGGCTTCCTGCCCGGCACCATCTGGATCGTCGCCGGAGTGATCTTCGCCGGGGCCGTGCAGGACATGGTGATCCTGTTCTTCTCCATGCGACGCAACGGGCGCAGCCTCGGGCAGATGGCCCGCGACGAGATCGGTCCGGTCGGCGGGGCAGCCGCGCTCGTCGCCGTCTTCGCCATCATGATCATCCTGCTCGCTGTGCTGGCGCTGGTCGTGGTCAACGCCCTGGCGCAGTCGCCATGGGGTGTCTTCTCCATCGCGATGACCATCCCGATCGCCCTGTTCATGGGCTTCTACCTGCGGGTGATCCGGCCGGGCAAGGTCGTCGAGACCACCGTCATCGGCGTCGCGCTGTTGCTGCTCGCGATCGTGGCCGGCGGCTGGGTGCAGGACTCGAGCTGGGCGCCGTTCTTCACGCTCAGCCCGTCGGCCCTGGCGCTCTGGCTCATCGCGTACGGGTTCGTCGCCGCCGTGCTGCCCGTGTGGATGTTGCTCGCGCCGCGCGACTACCTGTCGACGTTCATGAAGATCGGCACCATCGCGCTGATCGCCATCGGCATCGCCGTCACCATGCCGACGCTGAAGACCCCGGCCTTCACCGACTTCGCGTTCAACGGTGAGGGGCCGGTCTTCGCCGGGTCGTTGTTCCCGTTCGTGTTCATCATCATCGCCTGCGGGGCGCTGTCGGGCTTCCACGCGCTCATCTCGTCCGGCACGACGCCCAAGATGATCCAGAAGGAGTCGCAGGTCCGGATGATCGGCTACGGCTCCATGCTCATGGAGTCGTTCGTGGCCGTCATGGCCATCACGGCCGCCTGCGTGCTGACCCCTGGCCTCTACTTCGCGATGAACTCCCCCGCGGGCGTCGTCGGGGCCACCGTCGAGAGCGCCGCCCAGGCCGTGACGAACCTCGGCTTCGTCATCACGCCCGAGCAGCTGTCGGCGGCGGCGGAGGCCGTACAGGAGGAGACGCTGATCGCCAGGACGGGCGGCGCGCCCACCCTCGCCGTCGGCATCTCACAGATCTTCTCCGGCTTCCTCGGCGGAGCGGGCTGGCAGGCGTTCTGGTACCACTTCGCGATCATGTTCGAGGCGCTGTTCATCCTCACCACCGTGGACGCCGGCACCCGCGTGGGACGGTTCATGCTCCAGGACACGATCGGCAACGTGTGGAAGCCGGTCTCCCGCGTGAGCTGGTGGCCCGGCCTGATCGTCACCAGCGCCGTCGTCGTCGCCGCCTGGGGCTACTTCCTCTACCAGGGCGTCAACGACCCGCTCGGCGGCATCAACCAGCTCTTCCCGCTGTTCGGCATCGCCAACCAGCTGCTCGCCGCCGTGGCGCTCACCGTCGCCACCACCCTGCTGATCAAGAGCGGGCGGCTGAAATGGGCCTGGGTGACGGCCATCCCGCTGGCCTGGGACGCCGCCGTCACGCTCACGGCCAGCTGGCAGAAGGTGTTCTCGCCCGACCCGACGCTCGGCTTCTTCTCCCAGCGCGACCGCTACCAGACGGCCCTCGACCAGGGGCAGCTGCTCGCACCCGCCAAGTCGGTGGGCGAGATGGAGCAGATCGTGATCAACTCCACCGTCGACGGCGTCCTGGCCGCGCTGTTCGCGATCCTCATCATCGTCGTCATCCTGGACGCGCTGCGGGTGTGGATCAAAGTGATCAGGAGCGGCGAGACGCTGCCGACCGCCGAGGCGCCGTTCGAGGAGTCCAAGATCCTCGCACCGGCCGGTCTCATCGCCACCCGGGAGGAACGGGCGATGATGGCGAAGGCGTCGCCCGACGGCTGACCCGGGCTACTGTTCCGCCGGTGCATGCCTCGCCAACAATCTGGCGACTCCCTGCTAACGACAACGGCGCGATTCTCCTGAAGGCTTGCACCGAGTGCCACATGACGAGGGGAGGAACGCCATGCGCACGCTCGGCTGGGGTTAGGAACACGTGACACGACAGCACTTGGGGCCCCGTCCTCGAGTGCTGTCCACCACCTACTCAGCCGGCGCGGGCGGTGTGCACGCCTGGCGTACGAATGATGGCCACCTTCTCCGGCCTTTTCACGGTGCGGGAGTTTCGCTACCTCTACCCGGCATATGCGCTCTCCTACGTGGGCGACCAGCTCTCGTCCGTCGCCGTGGCCATTCTGGTGTTCGACAGGACCGGCTCGCCGATGGTGACCGCACTCGCGTTCTCCGCAGCGTTCCTGCCGTCCGCACTCGGCCCCGTGCTGGGTTCGCTCGCCGACAGATTTCCGCGCCGGGGCCTGCTCATCGTCTGCGACCTGGCCAGGGCCCTGCTGGTGGCGGCGCTGGCGCTGCCGGGCATGCCGATCGGCGCCGCGATCGCGCTGCTCTATCTCGCGCACGCGTTCACCCCGCCGTTCATGAGCGCTCGCGCCGCGTTGATGCCGGAAGTGCTCGCCGGCGAGGCCTACATCGCCGGCAACGGCCTGACCAACCTCACCTACCAGATCAGCCAGGTGGCCGGGTTCGCGATCGGAGGCGCCGCCGTCCTGCTGGTCACGCCCGCGGGTGCGCTGCTGGCGAACGCCGCGACATTCGCGATCTCCGCGGCGCTCATCTGGCGGGGTGTCCGGCCCCGGCCCGTGCCCGAGAGCGAGGGCGCCCGCTGGTCGCCCCTCAAGGACGCGGCGGCAGGGGTACGCCATGTGTTCACCGACCCCTGGCTGCGGCAGTGCCTTCTCCTGGTCTGGCTGGTGTCGGCCTTCGCCTTCAGCACGGAGGCGATCGCCTATCCCCTCGCCCGCGAGCTGGGCGGCGGCCCGCCACTCGCCGGGGTGCTCATGGCCACCATCGCCCTCGGCTACGCGACCGGGGCGACGGTCCTCACCCGGTGGACGCGCCCGTCCGTTCGCGACCGCGTCACGGTGCCGCTCGCCGTGCTCTCCGGGCTCGCCCTGCTGCCCATGCTCGCGCACCCGCCCGTTCCCGTGGTGCTCGTCCTGCTGTTCTGCTGCGGCCTGGGATGCTCGTTCAGCACGCCGCTCAACGCGAGGTTCATTCAGCGGGCCGCGCCGGCCTACCGCGGACGCGCCATGGGAGTCGCGATCGCCGGCATCGCCGCCGGCCAGGGCGGCGGATTTCTCCTGGCCGGATGGGCCACCGAGCTCGGCGTCACCGCCTCGGCCACGGTGGGACTGTGCGGGATCGGCGCCCTCGCCTCCGCGGTGTGCTGTGGCGCCGCCTACACGTCCGCGGCGGCTACTTCCGTGCCGTCCGAGCCGTCCGGGACCTGAACTCCCGCGGCGACTCGCCATAGGCCATCCGGAACGTACGGCTGAAATCCGCCGGCGCGCCGAAGCCCCACCGGGCGGCGATCCGGTGGATCGGCACGTCGGCCAGAACCGCGTCGGCGAGGTCGCGGCGGGTACGCCTCAGCCGCTGATCGCGGATGTAGCCGGAGACCGTGTCGCCCTGGTCCTGGAACAAGCGGTGGAGATAGCTCACCGAGATGTGGTGCGCCCGCGCGATGGAACGCGGCGTCAGCCGGTGGTCGTGCAGGTGAACCTGGATGTGGGCGCGTATCCGTCCGGCGAGGTCCTGCCGCCGGAAGCTCGCCCGCTCCCCGCCACCGGGTCCGAGCATGTTGGCCAAGCACAGGGACACGAGGTCCACCAGCACCATCCCCAGCCGCTGCCCGTCGGCCGGGCTGAGCGACAGTTTCTCGTCGGACAGGGGCTCGACGAACCTCTTCAGCAGCTCGTACACCCCGCCGTCGGCGCAGACGCCGTGTCCGAGCACCGCGTCCACGGCCGGGGCCGGCAGCGCCGGCTTCGGGATGACGACCACGGCCACCTCGAGGCCGCCGCGCCCGTCGGGCCGCAGGACCATCTCGTCGAGCCGGGCGAGGTCGTGCGCGTAGAGATCGCCCGGGGTCACGGTGTCCTGCCGCCCCGCCCACGTCGCGCTCACCGTGCCGCGCACGGGCAGGACGACCTGGATCACGTCCTCGCCCTCCGCCCTTCCCCGAAGGCGTACCGGGCTGCGCCGCATCACCTCAAGCACGGCCACGCCCAGATCGACGACATGCGCGCCGATGAAAGCCGTCGTACTCCCGCGCACTCGCGTCTCCCCACACGCAGCGTTCACGGCGCGACCCGGCACCTCGACGACTCCCACCGTGATCCCTCGCGGGCCCGCCGCTCGGAAGGGCGGTACCTCCAGTCATGTGTAGAGCGGCGCGCGTTTCCTCTGCGTTTGCACCGGGACGCACCCGGATCCTTACGAGGAACGCATCAGGGAGTGCAGCTGGTCGCGGAGCCCCGACTCGAAGGCGCGCTCACCGTGCTCGCGGGCCCAGATCATCATCCACACCGCGGTCAGCGCGTAGCAGGACGCCTGCAGGGCCAGCTCGTCCTCCGTGGGCCGGCGGCCGTACCCGTCGAGGAACGCCTCCCGCGACTCCGGCCGCTCCCGCCAGAGGCCGAAGTGGAGCCGCGCCAGATCGTTGATCCAGACCTCGGTGGCCGCCCACTCGAAGTCGACGACGTGCAGCCTTCCCTCGGCCGTCAGCCAGTTCCTCGGCGTGTAGTCCAGGTGGCAGGGAACCCTCGGCGGTCGCGGCAGTCCGTCCAGCTCACGCACCCGCGACCGGACGAAGTCCAGCTCGCTCCGCTCGATCACGCCCGCGGCACGGGGGAGCCAGTGCTCCAGCCGGGCCCGCTTGGCCTCGGCGAACCCCTCCCACGGTTCGGGCGGCGCTGCCTCGTGGAACCGCCGCAGCAGCACACCGGCCTGGTGGTGCCCCTCGGCCCCGACGTCCTGCTCGTGCGTGCCGGGAACGGCCGAGAGCACCAGCGCCTGGAGCTCGTCGTCGCAGGCGCGGCGCATGGCTGCTCAGGGCGGGCACCCAGTGCCGGTACGCGAACGACTCGCGCGCATAGCCGTCCTCGCGGCGGTGGCGCTTGGCGTACCACGTCCGCCCGGCGCGGTCGCGCACCCGCAACACGCACGAACCGCCGTGCTCCCACGACACCTCCCGTTCGACATGGGAGCCGCCGCCCAGCACCCTGCCGGCGTACGCCTCCAGCTCGGCACGCATCGATCCCCTCCTGGTCGTTGTCGTTGCACGGCGTGATCGAGAACGGTCGCATGCGTTGAGCGCGGGCGTACGCGGCTCCGCCACCTGAGTACGGGAAGACGGGCATCGCCGTGTGGCAGAAGAACGGAGTGCCCGCGCACCAGACCGTCCCGCATGTCCACTGCGCGCGGAACGATCGTCAGGTCGTGCCCGCCGACTGCCGCCATTCCAGCGCCTCCGCGGTGTCGCGGTATTCCAGCAGGTGCTGACCGGCGATCTTCCGCAGCAGGTCGCGAACCTCCGCCGGGGTCGCGCGGAAGAACCCGCGCCGGAGGTTGACCTTGTTGAGCCGCCGCTCGTCCAGCGCCGCGTGCAGCCGCGCCTCGAGCCCCACGGCGTCCCCGCTGAAGACCAGCGCGTGCGTGTCGAACCCGAACGGCACCGACGCGTCGCCCAGCTCGCGCACCCGTTCCTCCGGTTCCAGCCGGCGCGTCATGCCGATCTTCACGACGTCCTCGCCGAACGCCCCTATGTTGGAGATCACGTACACGTACCCGGCTCTGGTGTCGGCCTCACGCGCCTCGACGGCGGCGACCGCGGCACCGAGCTCCGCCAGCTTGGCCTCCAGCTCCGCCACGCTGTCCTGGGACGCGGCGCCGCTCTGGGCCGGCCTGGCCAGCGCCGCCCGGTAGTGGGCCTCCTCCTTGCGCAGCCGCGTCTTCTCCCGCTCGAACTCGCGGCGCGCGGCCTCCTCCTCCCGCTGCCGTTCCCGCTGGGCGCGGACGAGCTCCTTCTCCTCCTCCAGCTTGGTGAGGTAGTCGGCGGTCAGCTGCAGCTCGTAGATCCTGGTGCGGTGATATTCGGGGTTGACGTGGATGCTCATCGTCCGCCCCAGCCGCACGATCGTGTCCACGGCCTTCTCCAGGCGTTCGATCGCGGACTGCAGTTTGTACGGCCGCATCGTGCGCACACAGTTGTCCGCCTCCGCGTTGTAGGCCCGCGCCATCAGCTTGGAGAAGTCGCGGACCATCTTGCGCCCCTCGGCGGCCGACCCGTTCACCTGCCGGCCGGTGGTGCCGACGACGGCCCGCCCTTCCTTGGCCATCTCCTTGATGCGCGCCTTGACCTGCGCGAGGCGTTCCTTGTAGGCGACGGCGTCGCTCAGCGGGTGGCGGTATTCGTAGACGCCCACCTCCTGCAGCAGCGTGGTCTCCTCCGTCCACACGATCCGCTGCTCCGCCTCCCGCAGCCGCCGGGTCGCGTCGTCGAGCGCGGCGAGCAGCCGCTCGTACTCGTCGCGCAGCTTGCGGGTCAGCTCCGTGATCCGCATGGCGTCCATGCCGCCCAGCCGTTCCACCCAGGCGCGCAGCAGGTCGTTCTCTTCTTGCAGGCGTCTGCGGCCGCCGAACAGCCGGCCGCTCCTGCGTTCGGCAGGCTGCGGCGGGGCGTCCTCCGGGACCCAGAACCGCCAGTCGGCGGGGGCCTCAGGCCACGCCGGGTCGGGCTGCCATCCCTGCGGCGGCCACCAGCCGGGCGGCGGCTCGGGCCAGCCCGGAGGAGGATTGAACCGGTATCGAACCATAGGCGCTCCTCGCAGGTGAGACGACAGGCCCACACTGGAGAGATAGCTGTGCGCCCCCGAAGAGTTACAGTACGCAGCGGCGAGGCGGAGAACGCGCCGCCGGGCAGCGCACCGGCGCCGTGGCGTGAATGGGCTCGGTACGGGTCGCGGGCCGTGCGGTTGAGCACGGCGTCCAACACCGCCGAGCAGCGCCGGACGGTCAGGGCACGGGCCCTCCGACCCGCTCGGCCACGTCGGGGCGCCGTCGGTGGGCGGCGAAGAATGCGCGGGCGGAGGCCGGCAGCCAGAGGGCGGCGATCATCACGAGGTGGATGACGTCGGCGGAGATGACGGCCCAGTAGTACTCGGAGCCGGCGGCGGCCGAGACGAACCCGGCGAGGGTGGCGCCTATGAGGTAGACGGTGAGGGCGACGCGAGCCCAGCGGCGGCCCTTGAGCGCTTTGAGCACGAACCAGATGACGAGAACGACGCTCAGGGCGTGCAGGACGACCGTGTAGGTGACGGTGGCGTTGATCACGAAGTCGAGCTGGGCGGGATTGAGGTCGGGGTTGCCGCGCATGATCGACGCGCCGGTGAAGTCGCGGTCGAAGGCCATCAGCAGCGGCAGGGCGACGTAGACGGCGACCAGGACGATCGCCGCGGGAACGAGCAGGCGGAGCGAGGCCGGAACACCCTTTTCTTGGTACGGTCGTACTATCATGGCGGTTATGCTAGCACGACTGAGCTAACATAGGTTTCATGCCCAGGCTAATCGATCATGAACAGCGGCGCGAAGAGCTCGCCGAAGCGGCCTGGCGAGTGATCATGCGCCACGGCATAGGCCGCGTCTCCGTGCGCATGGTCGCCGCCGAGGCGGGGATCTCCGCCGGGTCGCTGCGCCACGTCTTCAGGACGCAGGGCGAGCTGCTGGTCTTCACCATGCAGCTCGTCGTCAACCGCGTCCAGGCCCGCATGGCCGCCATCCCGCCCCACCCCACCATCCGGCAGAGCGTCGAGGCCGTGGCGCGCGAACTGCTGCCGCTCGACGCCGAGCGGCGCGCGGAGATGGAGGTCAACCTGGCGCTGTTCAGCGCCGCCACCGCCGAAACGTCCCTCCAAGGCCCCCGCGAGGAAGCGTTCGAGGCCGTGCGCGACGCCTGCCGCTGGATGATCTCCGCCCTCGACAACGGCACCGACCTGGCACCGGGGCGCGACCCGGAGATCGAGGCCCTGCGCCTGCACGCCGTCATCGACGGACTCGCCGCCCACCTCGTCTACGAGCCGCCCACGGCCGACACGAGCTGGGCGACCAAGGTCCTCACCACCCACCTGGACTCGCTGGCGGCGCACGGCGCGGCGGCGATGGTTCCACATGCCCAACCCGCATGCCCACCCCGTGGACGACCTGTGGACGATGCTGGAGGATCGCGAGCTGCGGCGGTGCGGCCACGACCGTAGAGGACGGCTGCCGGGCGGGCGGGCGGCGCCGGCGACCAGGGCCGCGACCTGCTGCGCCGGCTCGGCTGCCTGGGCCGCATCGAGACGGCCTTCGTCACCTCGGACGGCGTCGTCCGGGCCGGCGGCCACCGTGGTGGCCCCGAAGGGCACCACCCAGGAACAGGCGAAGAACGCGCTGGTGCTGCTGCACACCCCCACGGTGAACGTCATCGGGTTCATCGGCCATGAGCCCGGTCAGCCGATGCCGGGACGGCGTGCCGCCCGTTCCCTGCGCGGGCTGCTGTCAGCGCGTCCGGGCCGGCCGACGGGAACCGGCCCGGACGCGCGGCTCATGCGGCAGGCCGCTCAGGAACGGGTCCACTTCTGGTTGGACGCCCCCGTGCAGTCCCACAACTGCAGGCGCGCGCCGTTGGCGGTGTTGCCGTCCACCACGTCCACGCACCGGTTGGCCGGGATGTTGACGAGGTCGCCCGCCGGGCTGAGCGTGAAGCGCTGGGCGCCGGTGCCGTTGCACGTGTACAGCTGGATCGGCGTTCCGTTGGCGGTGCCGGCCGCGGCGGCGTCCATGCACTTGCCCATCGCGCGCACCGTGCCGTCGCCGTTGACGGACCACTGCTGGGCGGCGGTCCCGTTGCAGTCGTACATCTGCAGCGGGGCGGCGTCCACGGGCTCGGCGCGGGGGATGTCGATGCAGCGGCCGTTCAGGTTCGACCTCAGCGCGGCGCCGGACCCCGATCCGCCGTCGGTCCACGCGGAGACGCGGACGTAGTCGATCAGCATCGTCTGCGGGAAGGCGGTGCCGGCGTTGGGCGGGCCGGGCCAGTTGCCGCCGACCGCCACGTTCATGATCATGAAGAACGGGTGGTCGAACACCCACCGGTTACCGCGGAGGCTGGCCGGAGTGATCCGGAAATATTCCGAACCGTCCAGGTACCAGATGATGAGGTTGGGTGACCACTCGATCGCGTACCTGTGGAAGGCGTCACCGAGCGGCGCGCCCACCGTACGGCTGCCGCCGATCCCGTCGCCGCCGGAGTAGCCGGGGCCGTGGACCGTGCCGTGCACGGTGTTCGGGACGCTGCCGATGTTCTCCATGATGTCGATCTCGCCGTCGCCCGGCCAGTTGCGCCCGCCGAGCATCCAGAACGCGGGCCAGATGCCCTGACCCCGCGGGATCTTGATGCTCGCCTCGAAGCGACCGTACGTCTGCGTGAACTTCTCGGCGGTCAGGATCCGGCCGGAGGTGTACTGGCAGGTGCCGTAGTGGCACTGCAGGTTGGACGGGTTCTCCCTGCGGGCCGTGATGGCCAGGTGCCCCTGCCCGTCGTGGTAGACGTTGCGGGTCGAGTCGGTGTAGTACTGCAGCTCGTTGTTGCCCCAGCCCCCGCCGCCGATGTCGAACTTCCACCTGGAGCCGTCGACGGACGTCCCTGCGGCGGCGTTGAACTCGTCGGACCAGGTCACCGGCCCGATGTCGGCTTCGGCCCGGGAGGTGCCCGCGACCAGGCCGCTGGTCAGGGTGAGGAGCATGGCCGTGGCCGCGAGGAGGAGCCGGGGTTTGCGCATGGAGACCTCCGGTATGTGGTCTGGCCCCCCGATCAAGTGGATGTAATATCAGCGCCTCTTTCTTGTCAATAAGAAGCTTTACTTATTATTTGTCGCCGCCGCTCCCCCGAGACGCGGCTGGACTCTCCCACGGTGGGAGGCCCCATGCTGGATGCCTGCGGCATGCGCGTCGGTATTCGGTATGAGGAGAGCGAGACATGACCATCGTGAAGGACGTCGAGCCCCGCGGCATGCACCACTGCGAGACGACGGCGCTCGGCGTGCTGCTCCGGCACGAGGGCCTTGACCTGTCCGAACCCATGCTGTTCGGGCTGGGCTCGGGCCTGTCCTTCCTCTACTGGGACAGCAAGGGCATGGCGTTCCCCTTCCTCGCGGGCCGCGTCAGGCCTTTCGACCTCACCAGGAACCTGGCCGCCAGACTCGGACTGACGTTGACGGTCAAGGAGACCACCTCGCCGCGCAGGGCGTGGGAGAACGTCACCGCCCCCATCGACGCCGGCCGGCCGGTCGGCCTGCAGCTCGACTCGTACCATCTGGACTATTTCCGCACCAAGGTGCACTTCGGCGGCCACGTCGTCGCCATGTACGGCTACGACGAGCACGACGCCCACCTGGTGGACACCGAGCAGCAGGGAGGAGCGGTCCGCACCGGCCTGGCCGGCCTCGCCAGGGCACGCGCCGAACGCGGCCCGATGACCGCCGGACACCGGTCCTTCACCCTCGCACTCCCCGCTCACCCGCCCGCCTGGCAGGACCAGATCGTCCCCGCCATCAAGCACTGCGCCGACGCCTTCCTCGCCGCTCCCATCGCGAACCTCGGCCACCGCGGCATCGCCAAGGCCGGCACGAAGGTGCCCGGATGGCTGCGCCGCGCCGGCGAGCCGCAGCGGGACCTGCCGCAGGCCGCGCTGCTCATGGAGAAGGGCGGCACCGGCGGCGCCCTGTTCCGCGCCCTCTACCGCGACTTCCTCGGCGAGTGCGCCCGGATGGTCGACGACCACCGCCTGCGCACCGCCCACGACCTCTACACCGAAGCCGCCGCCCTGTGGACGGACGTGTCGGCCCTGATCGCCAAGGCCGGGGAGAGCGGCGACGCGCGCCACCTCGACCAGGCCGGCGCCGTCCTCCACGACCTCGCGCGCATCGAGCAGGACGCCATGCGGGCGCTGTGCCGGTTGTGACCGGCGGGGAGTGCCGAGCAGCCGCATGAATGTACGCAAGGCCGGCCCCCGTCGTAGGCTCGACCACGCGCCCGACGGACAGGAGGCTGTGATGGCCCAGACGACAGCGACCGGGACGACGGTGGACGAGGTGATGGCCGAACTGGCCGGCCTCGACGACCCGAAAATCCGCGCGGTCAACGAGAGACACGGTGACGATCACGGTGTCAACCTCGGCAAGCTGCGTGCGCTCGCCAAGCGGCTGAAGACCCAGCCGGAGCTCGCGCGCCGGCTCTGGGCGACGGATGACACCGCCGCGAGGCTGCTGGCCCTTCTGATCTGCCGCCCGAAGGCGTACGAACGGGACGAGCTCGACGCCATGGTCCGCGAGTCACGTACGCCCAAGGTGCACGACTGGCTCGTGAACTACGTGGTCAAGAAGAGCCCGCACGCCGAAGAACTGCGCCTGGCCTGGTTCGCCGATCCCGACCCCGTGGTCGCGAGCGCCGGCTGGGCCCTGACCACCGAACGCGTGACGAAGAAACCCGACACCCTCGACCTCTCCGGGCTGCTCGACGTCATCGAGACGCGGATGAAGGACGCCCCCGACCGCCTGCAGTGGGCGATGAACCACTGCCTGGCCCAGATCGGCATCGAGCACGCCGACCTGCGGGCCCGCGCCATCGACATCGGGGAACGCCTGGAGGTGCTCAAGGACTACCCGACGTCGCCGGGCTGCACGTCGCCGTACGCACCCGTCTGGATCACCGAGATCACCCGCCGCCGGCAGGACAAGCAGCCCGGCTGACTCCCGGCCGCTGCCGGAGCCGCACCCTGCCTGGCGCGACGGCGGCCCGCCCGCGCCGAGCGCGCTCAAGGAGCTGGAGTCGTGTCGGGCTCGCGGCGGGGCACACTGTCGCCCTGGCCGGCGACTGACGCCGGCGGCTCGTGATCCCTACGCTGATCGTCATGGGACCGACGGAGCATCTTCGCAGCTGAAGGACGTGACGTCGGCGTTGGAGACCACGCTCACCGCCGTGAGCCGGCCCGATCTACCGCGTGGGCGGCACAGGGGCCGCATTGCTGCAGGTTGTCCGGCTTCCCGTTGGGGACTCTTCATGGGTTTGGGCGTGGTGACCATGCTGCTGGGCGGCTCGTTCCTCGACTACGGCACGCTGCTGCCCGCCGACGGGCCCGCCGCTCAGCACCTGGGCATCCTGACCGTCGAAGCGGCCATCGGCATCACCGTCGCGGCGGTCATGACCTCGATCTTCTTCGCCTTCGCCGGCCGGAGGCCCACGCGATGAGCGGTACGCACTACGTCTACTGGCTGCTGTTCGCCCTCATGATGGTCGGCCTCTACGTCGTCATCAGCCACGGCAACCTGCTGAAGAAGATGATCGGGCTCACGCTCTTCCAGGTTTCGGTCTTTCTGTTCTTCATCAGCCTCGGCAAGGTCGAAGACGGCAGCGCGCCGATCATCTCCCCGGAGGTCGAGACCTACTCCCACCCGCTTCCCCAGGTGCTGATCCTGACGGCCATCGTGGTCGGCGTCGCCACCCTCGCGGTCGGCCTGGCACTGGCTGTGCGCATCTTCGAGGCCTACGGCACCGTGGAGGAACAGGACATGCGAGAGCGTGACGAGGACCGGCACGGAGCCGCCTCATGATCGCGAACCTGCCGGTGTTGCAGGTGCTCATTCCCCTTGGGTGCGCGCCGCTGTGCGTGCTGCTGCGCCGCCGGAGCCTGGCGTGGCTGGTGTTCCTGGTGGCCGCGCTCGGCTCGCTGGCCTGCGCCGCCGTACTCGCCCGGCAGGTGGCGGCACACGGCCCGCTGCACTACGCCGTGGGCGGGTGGGCGCCACCGTACGGCATCGAGTTCGTGGTCGCCGGCTACAACACCCCCGTACTGCTGGTCGTGTCGGGCGCGGCCGTCTACAGCCTGGGAAGCGTGCGCACCGAGATCGACGACCGTCGGGCACCGCTGCTCTACACCTTTCTCTGCCTCACCTTGGGTGGCCTGCTGGGGCTGACAGTCACCGGCGACGTGTTCAACGCCTTCGTCTTCCTGGAGATCAGTTCCCTGTCGACCTACGCCATGGTCGCGCTGGGCCCGCGGCGTCGCGCCCTGCCGGCCGCCTTCCGCTACCTGGTGATCGGCACGGTGGGCGCGACGTTCGTGCTGATCGGCATCGGCCTGGCCTACGCTGTCACGGGCACCCTGAACATGGCCGACCTGGCGGCGCGCCTGGCCGCGGCCGACAGCGACCGGGCGCTCTACGCCGCCGCCGTCTTCGTCTTCGTCGGCCTGGCGGTCAAGGCGGCGGTCTTCCCGCTGCACGCCTGGCTGCCGGGAGCCTACGGCGAGGCGCCATCGGCGGTCAGCACCTTCCTGGCCGCCACGAGCACCAAGGTGGCTCTGTACGTGTTGTGCAGGCTCACCTTCACCGTGTTCGGCGCCGGCCTGGTCTTCGGCACGATGCCAGTCGGCAGGTTCGGCCTGCTGGCGGGCCGACTGGCGGCAGTGGCCGCCTCGGCCGTCGCCTGTTTCCAGACCGACCTGAAATACCTGCTGGCCTGGTCGAGCATCGCGCAGATCGGCTACATCCTGGCCGGGATCAGCCTGGGCACTGCCGCCGGAGTCTCCGCCGCCTACCTCCATCTGATCAACCACGCGGTGATCAAGGCCTCCCTCTTCGCCGCCGCCGGTCTCGTGCTGGTGCGGCTGGGCTCGGTGCAGTTGTCCGCGCTGGCCGGCCTCGGCCGGCGCATGCCCTGGACCTTCGCGGCGATCGTGATCGCGGGCCTCGGCCTCGTCGGCGTGCCGCCGACGGCTGGTTTCGCCGGCAAGTGGGCGCTGGCCTCGGCGCTCATCGAGGCCGGCCAGTGGCCGGTACTCGTGGCCATGCTGGTCAGCTCCCTGCTGACGCTCGGTTACATCGGGCGCATCGTGGAGACCGCCTGGTTCCGCGAGCCCGCATCGGTCGCTGAGCCGTCAGGAGCGCCCGCGTCGATGACCGCAGTGGTGTGGGTCCTGGTCGCGGTCTCCGTCGTCTTCGGTCTCGATGCGGCGTTGCCGGCCTCGTTCGCCGAGTCCGCCGCCGAGGCGCTGTTGAACGGTGGTGGATGATGCCTCTCCTCCTGGCGGTCGCCGTGACGCTGCCGCTTCTGGCCTGCGGGGCCGTTCTCCTGCTGCGGCGCAGGCCAGCCGCACGTGAAGCCGCTTCGGTGGCCGCCGGCGTCGCATTGGCCGCCACGATGCTCAGCCTGTGGCCCGCCGCCGGGCAGGACGTACGGCTGACGCTCTGGTCGTGGCTGCCCGGGTTGTCGCTGGAGTTCGCGCTGGAGCCGCTCGGGCTGCTGTTCGCCACCGTGGCGGCGGTGCTCTGGCCGGTGACGACCGTGTTCGCCGCCGGATACCTGCGTGCGAGCGAGACGCCGCACCAGACACGCTTCTTTGCCTTCTTCGCCCTGGCCATCGTGGCTGCGATGTGGATCGCTCTGTCGGCGAACCTGGTCACGCTGTTCATCGGCTACGAGATCATGACGGTGGCGACCTGGCCGCTGGTCGCGCACGGTGGCGACGCGGCGGCCCGCCGCGGCGCGCGCATCTACGCGGCGATCCTGCTGACCAGCTCGATCGGCCTCATGCTGCCCGCCGTCGTGTGGACCTGGGTGTTGGCCGGCGACACCACCTTCCGCCCCGGAGGCCTGCTCGGCGGAACCGCGGGAACCGGCGTGCTGACCGTGCTGTTCGCCCTCTACCTTTTCGGCATCGGCAAGGCCGCGCTGATGCCGGTGCACCGCTGGCTGCCCGCCGCGATGGTGGCGCCCGCCCCCGTGTCGGCGCTGCTGCATGCTGTCGCGGTGGTCAAGGCCGGGGTGTTCGCGGTGCTGAAGGTCACCGTCTACGTCTTCGGGATCGACACGCTCACCGAGACCGGAGCCGCGGCCCCGATGAGCTGGGTGGCGGCGTTCACCGTGGTCGCGGCGGCCGTGATCGCCATCAGGTCCGACAACCTCAAGCGCCGCCTGGCCTACTCCACCGTGGGCCAGCTCGCCTACATCGTCCTGGGCGCGACCCTCGCCCGCGACATCGCCGTGGCAGGCGGGGTGTTCCACCTGGTGACGCACGCCGCCGGGAAGATCACGCTGTTCCTGTGCGCGGGCGCGATCGCGGTGACCGCGCGCAGGACTCGCGTCAGCGAGCTGGACGGCCTGGGCCGCGCCATGCCGTGGACGTTCGCCGCGTTCCTCACCGCCGCCCTCTCGATCATCGGGCTGCCTCCCCTGGGCGGCACCTGGAGCAAGTGGCTGCTGCTGATGGGCGCGGTCGAGGCGGGGCAGTTCGCTCGGCTGCGTGGCGCTGTTCTTCGGCGCGGAGGCCGTACTCGCGCCGCTGGCCGGGATCCTGGAGGTGCCGTGAACGACGATGACGACCGCCGCCGGCTGGACGAGCCGCGCAACGTGACCCGCATCGTGTACGGCCTGGCCGTCCTGTGCGCGCTGATCTTCGCCGCCGACCTCTTCTACACCAAGCATCCGCACTTCGCCGTCGAGGAATGGTTCGGCTTCCACGCCGTGTACGGGTTCGTCGGCGCCTTCGCCCTGGTCATCGTCGCCAAGGGGCTGCGCAGGGTGCTGCGGCGTGATGAGGACTACTACGAGCGGGGTGGCGATGACGGCTAATCCCGCCCTGCTGCTGATCCTCGGCGCAGCCGGCGTGCCGCTGCTGCGCGGCCTGCCCCGGCGCGCCCTGATGGCGGCGGTGCCAGTCGCCGGGCTGGTCCTGCTGTGGGGGCTACCCGAGGGCACCGCACCCGGCCTGCAGTTCCTGGGGCTGGAGCTGATGCCGGTGCGGGTGGACGCCCTGTCGCGGGTGTTCGCCACGGGTTTCCTGATCGCGGCGCTGCTGACCATGGTCTACGCCATGCATCTGCGAGACACGCTGCAGCAGGCCATGACCCTGGTGTACGCGGCGGCTGCCGTCGGCGGCACACTCGCGGGCGACCTGGTGACGTTGTTCGTCTTCTGGGAGCTGGCCGGGTTGTCGTCGGCGTTCCTGATCTGGGCGGGACGCAACGAGCGCAGCCATCGGGCCGCCACCCGCTATCTTGCCGTGCAACTGCTGTCCGGCCTGCTCATGCTGGCCGGGATCGTGCTGCGGGTCCAGTCAGGCGCCGGACTGGAGTTCGGCCACCTCGGGTTGGACGCGCCCGGCGGTGCACTGATCCTCGCCGCGATCGGCATCAAGTGCGCCTTCCCTCTCCTGCACTCCTGGCTCACCGACACCTATCCCGAGGCGACCATCGTCGGCGCCGTCGCGCTGTCGGCCTTCACCACCAAGTTCGCGGTCTACACGCTGGCGCGCGGCTTCGCGGGCACAGAGATGCTGGTGTGGGTCGGCCTCGTCATGGCCGTTTTCCCGATCTTCTATGCGGTCATCGAGAACGACCTGCGCCGGGTCCTGGCGTACAGCATGATCAACCAGCTCGGGTTCATGGTCGTCGGCGTCGGCATCCCCGCCCGAACTGCGCTCGGTCAACATCGACGCCGACTACGTCTACCGCCGGGCGCTCCCCCAGGGCTGGCGGGCGTTGTCGCGGGCCGCGGACGCGGGCCGCGCACGGATCGGGCCCGTGCTGCGCCGCCGTGGCGGGGAGCTCTGGGAGATCGCCACGGGCCCGCTCCGGCCCGGCAGCCGGGTCGCCCGGCCATGGTCCACCCACCTGATGGTGTGGTGGACGGCGCTTGTGCTCGGCGCCATGCTGCTGCTGGCCTTTCTGTGATCTTGTCCAGGGATCCGCAGGTTCGCCGGCCGGATCATGACCCCTCACGTCAGGCTGATCCGGCGACGCGGCGACCGTACTGGTGGCATTCGCCGGTGAAGACGGTGGCGAGTTCGTTCTTGATGATCGAATCCGACATGTCGGCTGCCGGCACTCCGTTCACGCCTCCGGGGTCGCGGTAGACCTGCATCGCCAGCCCTTCGGTGATGGCGGCGAGGCGGGTCGCGGCGAGCCACGGGTCCAGTTCCGGCGCGACTTCTCCGCATTCCTTGCCGTTGTGGATGGCTTGGGCGATGTCGTCGCGCAACTTCCTGGCGGTCCCGACGTCGACGTCGGCCAGCGCGGGGGCGTCCAGCGAGCGCCCGGCGAACGCCCTGGTGACCCGGAACTCGGTACGGCGCGTCTCGTCCATGGGGATGAGCTGGGCCATGGCCTCGGCCAGGAGCCAGGAGATCGGCTTGCGGTGCTGGATCCCCGTACGGATCAACTCGTCGACCCGGTCGCGGATGCGTGCGCTGACGTACGTGAAAGCGTGCAGAAGCATCTCGTCCTTGGTGCGGAAGTAGTGCTGCACGAGCCCCACCGACATTCCGGCGGACCGGGCGGTACGGGCCACGGTGACGGCGTCGAGCCCGGCGTCGGAGATCAGCTCGCAGACGGCCATCGCGATCTGCCGGCGGCGTTCTTCATGGTCGGCGGTTCTTGCCACTTGATAACCATACCAGCATACGGTACAAACCATACCGCCATACGGTTATCCACCGGATTCGAGGACTCCTTGCCCCTCCGCCGCCGGCGCGCCGCCGCGAGCATGGTGATTGTGTCGCTCTGCCTGCTGCTGGCCGTCCCCATCACACCGGCCGCCGCCCAGCCCCGCGACCGGTACGCCGCCATCGACGCCTACGTCCAGGAACGGATGCGGGCCACACAGGTCCCCGGCCTCTCCTACGCGGTGGTCGGCCCCGGCGGTCCGCTCCACCAACGTTCCTGGGGCGTCGACGGGCGAGGCGGGCGCGTCACCGCCGACACCCCGTTCCTGTGGGGTTCGGTCTCCAAGCCCATCGCGGCGACCGGCATCATGACCCTCGTCGAATCCGGACGAATCCACCTGGACGACAAGGTGACCGACCATCTGCCCGGCTTCCGCTTCGGCGGCACCGCGCACGCCTCCAAGGTCACCGTCCGCCACCTGCTCGACCACACCTCAGGACTCCCCGAGTCGGCCACCTTCCAGGTGACCGACTGCCTGGCCCCGGACTGCCCGCCCCCGGCCGGACGCATCGGCGACCTGGACGAGGTGACCCCACTCGGCCCGCCCGGCAGCACGTACGCCTACACCAGCGCCAACTACCTGGTGCTGGCCGCCGTGGTGGAGTCGGTCACCGCACGCCCCTTCCCCGAATACCTCCGCGACGCCGTACTCGACCCGGCAGGCATGCACGGCGCCATCGCCGACGCCGCCTCGGCCCGCGAACGGAACCTCCCGCCGGGACATCAGTTCCTGTGGGGCGCACCCTCCGCGATCGCCGACGGCGTCGACACCCACGGCGCGGCCTACGGTTACCTGGGCGGCGACCTGGGCAACCTGTCCGCCTTCGCGTCGCTCCAGCTCCGTTCGGGACGACTCGCACGTGGGGGCAATGTCCTGACCTCTGATTCCGTACGGCTCATGCGCGAGGAAGGCCGGCTTCAGCCCACCGGCACCGGCACCGGCTACGGGCTGGGCTGGCGGGTGGGCGGCCTGGACGCGCCACTCGACGGCGCCATCTGGCACACCGGCGCCACCTTCGGCTACTCGGCGACGCTCCTCCTGCTTCCCCAGCACGACCTCGCCCTCGTACTGCAGCAGAACCTGCACGGCCCGCTGCACGACGAAGCGGTCATGCAGACCGGCTTCGGCGCCGCGCGTCTCCTCGCGGGTGCGCAGCCGCCCACGGACGCCTCGACCCTCGGCTACCACCTGACCACGTGGGGCGTCACGACACTCGCCCTGGGCTTGATCCTGGCAGCCGGGCGTTCGGCCGTCCTGCTCCGCCGCCTTTCCCGGCCCGCCTCCCCGCTCCGGCGTACCACCCTGGTCACGATGTGGAGCCTGGCGGGGGCGCTGCCGTGGATCGTGCTGGTCCCGCTCGCCGGGGAGACGGGCCCGCGCCGGCTGACGATGTGGCTGCCCGACGTTTCCCTCGCCCTGTACGCCGCGGCCGCCGCCGGCGCGGTCACCGTAGCCCTGCGCCTGGCCCTTGCCGTCCGCACACCATCAAGCAACCACCCCAGGCCGGGCGCGAACCGACATTGAGCCGAGCCGCATGCCCTTCTGGCGATCGCCGATGGCGGAGCGGCTGCGTGACCCGTCCTCCCGCTACTCCGGGGTGGCACCCTCGTCCTCGACAGCGAGGGGCTGGCCAAGGCCGTCCTGCGCGACCGTACGGTCACCGCATGGCTTGCCCTCGCCCGTGCCGACGACCTCCGTCGTCACGAGCCATGCCGTCCCTGACAGCTCAGGCGTTGGTAGCATCGCCGGCATGTCTGCTGCATCGTGCGCGGCCGCTTGTGCCGCAGTGACGAGGACGCTCCGCTAAGCGGCGGGGTGTTCGTCTCACTTGTGTTGAACGGTCCGCCGCTCCCGGGTCATATCGGAGCGGCACGTTCGTGCTGCTCGGAACTTCTCCTGAGCAACGGAGCACTCGATGCTTTCAGGCATTCTCTTCTCGCGCCGGGACGGATCGTCCCCGGTGCGCGCGTGGCTGGTGCTGTGCTGCATGGCCATGCTGCAGTTCTTCATCGCGGTTGACGTGACCGTCGTCAACGTTGCCCTGCCCTCGATCGGCGCCGGCTTCCATGTCGACAGTCACGCGCTGACCTGGGTGGTGGTCGGCTACACGATCACCGGTGGCGGGCTGCTGATGTTCGGAGGGCGGCTGGGCGACGTACTCGGCAGGCGACGTGTCCTCCTGCTCGGCACAGCCCTCTTCGGCGCCGCGTCCCTGCTGGCCGGGCTCGCGCCCTCCTTCGCTCTCCTGGTGGCTGCCCGGCTGCTGCAGGGAGCCGGTGAGGCGGTCGCGCTTCCGGCGGCGATGGCCGTGATCGTGCTCATGTTTCCCGAGGGACCGCGCCGGTCGCGGGCGCTCAGCGTGTGGGCGGCCGTCGCGAGCTGTGGCCTCGTTCTCGGGTTCGTACTCTCCGGGATCATCATCGAGCTGCTGGGCTGGCGGTGGATCTTCCTGGTGTCCGTTCCTTTCGTCGCGGTCGTACTCGCCGCAGTGGTCTTCCTCGTGCCGAGTGAACGGCCGGCCGAACCGTCACCTGTGGACCTTCTCGGTTCGCTCCTGCTGGTCGCCGCTCCGCTGCTGTTCACCCTCGGGGTCGTCGAGGCAGGAGAGGCGGACGGCACGCTGCCGTGGCTGCCGCCGATGGCGCTGGCCGGTGCGGCGGTAGCCGGGGCCCTGCTCATCAGGGTCGAACGCCGCTCGCTCAACCCGCTGGTGCCGCCGCCGTTCTTCCGCAGCCGGCCCCGCGTCCTGGCCAACCTTGCCACCGCCCTGCTGAGTGCGGCGCTGTCCACCTCGTTCCTGCTGTTCACGTACTACCTGCAGGACCGGTTGGGCGCTGGCCCGTTCCAGGCCGGCCTGGTGATGATGCCTCTGGCGGTGTTCCTGATCGCGGCGTCGGTGCTGGTTCCGCGGCTGCTCGGCCGGTGGGGCGCCCGGGCGTGTGTGCTGGCCGGAATCGGCTTCACCGTGCTGGCGATGGCAACCATCGCTCTGGTCGCCTGCCTCCAAGCCGGCGCTGGGGCGATGGTTCCGGCGATGATGCTCGTCGCTGCCGGGATGGGGTTCGGGCTCGTCGGGTTGCAGTACGTCGCGGTGACCGGAGTGACCGAGGACGACGCCGGCATCGCCTCCGGTGTCCAGCGAGCCGCCGACCAACTGGGTGGCTCCACCGGGGTCACGATCTACGTCGGCATCGGGTTCGCTCCCGCCCTGGACGGCATTGACCCGTTCCTCGCCAGCAGCTCGCTGGCCATCGCCGGGCTCGCCGCGGCCGCCTTCGTCACCTGGCGGATTTCCATGCCCACCGCGGTGATGGAGGAGGAAACCGTGTGACCCTCCGCGCCAGGCTGGAAACTTCTCCGTGTCGCGTACCAGAAGTGCGATCTGCGCCCGGTTCTCGACCGCCGGCCTGCCTGTGTGCGCCTTGACGGTCGCGATGCCGATCTGCAGCCGCTCGGCGGCGCTCTTCCTACCGGCCAGTTGAGGACAAGCGCGCGAACTACGTGACACCGCTCTAGCAACTCGGGGGTCCATCGTGCAGGCAGCCCCACCTCGACCGCTCCCTACGGTCGTCTAACCTTCCGGGGATGGCGAACATGTTTGAAGGTCTCGCATTGCCCACTGCCCTGGCCGAGGTGGCCGAGGTCGGCTTCGAGTGGGAATGGGACGAGGAAACCGACGAGGCCCGCGGCTGTGACTTCGAGCTATACGACCAGTTCGAGGAGCCCGGCCGGACAGCGTGGTGGTTCCGCCTGTGGACCGGCAACCAAGAGGCCGACGGCAGCGAGTTCCGCTTCTTCGGCACGACCGGGGCGGGTGACTACACCGGCTTCTGGCTGGTACGGCCCGATGCGGCGATCAGTGACCAGCCCGTCGTCTACATCGGCTCAGGGGGCGAGCACGGTCTGATCGCCCGCGATCTCGGCGACCTCCTCTGGCTGTTCGCCGCCGGCCTGGGCCCCGCCGAGGCCTTCGCGGACACCGACTCCACGGCACAGCCGAACGAGGCATTCCGTATTATCGCCGAGCGACACGCACCCGGCGGCCGCCGTTCCCCAACCCAGATCGTGGCTACCGCACGAGCGGAGTTCCCGCATTTCGCGGATCACATCGAGGCGATGTGCCGCTGAGCGGGATTCGCCTGATCGATTCTGAAGACACCCACCAAGGCCTGTTCATGCCACAGCTCAGGCGGTAGCCCTGGCTCGTCGATCGCCCCCAGCCATGCACGGTGGCCAGCCACACCCTGGCGATCGTAAGGGCTGTATCTGTGCGGCGGCGCGGCAACCCCGGCCGGCGCGTTCGGGTCGGTACGGCGGGGCAGACGTGCGGTGACCGGCCCGGTGTCCCGCCGCCTTGAACACCCGTACGCGCTTGGTCGACGTGGTCAAGGACATGGGGTTGCCCGGACTGCATTTCCATGATCTCCGTCACACCGGGAACATGCCGGCCGCGATGTCGGGGGCAGGGCTCAAGGACCTGATGGCGCGGACGGGGCACGACAACGTCAGGGCGGCCCTGATCCACCAGCACGCGGTCAGAGGTGCCGACAAGGTGATCACGGACGCCATCGATCAGCAGCTCAGGGATCGCGACGAAGGCGACGACGACGCGGCGGGCGTGCTGGCCCCCGCGGGCTAATTGCACGAGAGATCGACAACAGGTCCGGAAACGATCGAAGCCAGGTCGGGAAACCATCCCTGTCCTGACTTTTCGCCATGAGAGCGGGTGACGAGAATCGAACCCGCGCTGTCAGCTTGGGAACTCTTTCAAGATCATGGCCTGTGAGCAGGGGAAACGCTGAGCTTGGCATATGCCGGTCGAATGACCGTGAGTCCCCGTGGCTCCCCGCTGATCGCCGGGGGAACGGGCACGAAACGGGCACGCGCGCGACTGCACTCGGTGGGCCAGCAGCCTTGGGGCAAGGTCCTGCGTCTCGGACGCTCGCATGCGAGTCGAGCCAAGGATCTACGTCGAGGGCCCGATGACTTCGAGACACATGTTGTAGATCTGGCAAATCTACAACACCGTCTTGTGGATTTGACTGAGGCTGGTCGTGAGTGACCGTGGTTGAGCCCTCGTCACCGCCCTTAATGGCACGCTAATGGCACGCCGATCGTGCCTCCACCTGCGTCTCCGAGCAGCCCACCTCGCCTCCCGACTCGTAGCTCACTCCAGGTACTGACTCGCGCCTGTCGGGCAGGAAAGTGGGGCTCGCGCTGGTGTAAGGCGTGACCATCACACGCATACGGTGCGACGATCGGACATAATTCTTAGCATGCTCTGACACCGAAGAGTGGACTATGCGGTGTCTCGCGGGCTTGCCAATTCTTGCATCCCACACAGAGCTCACCCATCATCCAGACTCCGGAGCATGCCGTGCCTGACGACGAGATGATCAACGAGGGGCCATACCTGCGACTTCAGGTCGATTACGTCGGCCGATGGGGAGTCGAGGTCGGTATCTTCGTCGCCGTTGACCACCTACGCCGTAAGAACCTGCTCACGCCAGAGGAAGAAGAACTCTACTTCGACATCGACGACTGGTTCCGCGACCACCTACCCGAACCGCCGTTCTATGCCGATGGCAACACGGTCGGCGCGGTCACATGGTTCAAAGACGCAACCACGGGCGCGATGCTTGCCCGTCTCCAGCCGTTGCGTGACCTATTGTCAATTCACGACGTGCGATGCGGCCTCATCCGGGCAAGCGATCCGGGAAAGCTCATTTACGAAGACGAGTATCAGGTCGGCGTAATCCCTAGGAGCCGAAAGCCCCCATCCCCGCTGCCACCCGGTGTCACGCTCGGTCCAACCACCGCAGGTTCCAAGCGGCACCTCGCCCGCCGGCCATCGGAAGCCATATGACGCGATGGGCTGGCCTCAACTTGAGAGCAACCGCAACCACGCTGTCCGGTGAGCCGGGCTGAGGAACGAAGCACGGATCGACGATCGCCCCTAAGACGGTGACTCATTTGGCCAGTCGGCGGTAGCAGAGGAGAGCCGCGGCGATGGCGACGAAGGACGCGAAGTGGTCGGCCCGACGTTCGTAGCGTCGGTGTAAGCGGCGGCAGTTCGCCAGCCACGAGACGGTCCTCTCTACGACCCGGTTCCAGCGGCATGGGGAGATGCGGACGTATCCGGAGGTCTTCCCGACGCGAGCGGAAGCCGAGCGGGCGCTGTGGCGGATGATCGACACCGGGCAGGCCGACAGCACGCACGATCGGCGGTACAGGGCATTCGTGCTCCTGGCCACCTTCGCGAGCCTGCGATGGGGCGAGATCACCGCGCTGACCCGAGCAGGCCTCGACCTCGACGCGGGTACGGTCCGGGTGGGCCTGGCCCATGTGGAACGCTCCACTGGCGAGCTGGTTATTGGTCCGCCCAAGTCCAAGGCCGGCAAGCGCATCGTGGGTATCCCGCAGGCGATCACCCCAGCCCTACGAGAGCACCTGCGGCTCTACGTGAAGCCCGAAGCCGGATCTCTGGTCTTCACCGGAGTCAAGGGCGGCCCCATGCGCCGGAGCGGGTTCAACAAGCTGTCCGGCTGGATAGAGGCCGTACGGGCGATCGGCGTCCCGGGGCTGTACTTCCATGATCTCCGTCATACGGGAAACGTGATCGCGGCGGACTCGGGCGCGGGCCTCAAGGACCTCATGGCCCGCATGGGACACGACAACGTCCGCGCCGCGATGATCTACCAGCACGCGGTCCGGGGAGCCGACAAGCTGATCACCGAAGTCATCGACAAGCACCTGATCGGGCACGAACGGGCACGCGACGATGACGAGGACGATCCTCCTGGCGTGCTGGTTCCCACCGGGTGATCACAAGCCCTAATGGCACGCAGAGATCAACGACCCTAGGAAACACTAAAGCCCAGGTACCGAATCCATCGGTTCACCTGGGCTTTCACCATGAGAGCGGGTGACGGGAATCGAACCCGCGCTGTCAGCTTGGGAACTGCATCGATCACGGCCCGTTGGGGCGCTGGGCTGGGCAGCGAGCCGGTCCTGAGTGACCGTAGTTGACCCCTCGTCACCCTCTTAATGGCCCGACGATCCTCCCGCGATCCAGTGCCTTGCGCGACGCCCGTGCCTGTTCACCTGACGCTCCCGTCCCCCGCTGCGGGATCGCTAGTGGCCCCTCATCTGCAACTCCGGGCATCGCCCACCTGAATGTCAGATCCGTTGGCGACAGCGCCAGCGCAGGTAGACCGAGATCGACAGCACGGCTGCTTGCGTTTGCTGCGCTTGTTGCGGATACTTCGCTTAGAACGGGGAAGGATACACACATGCCAGGAACGCAACTCGCAAGCTCGATCAAACCGGGCAGCCTTGATCAGGGGCAGTCAGAGCGGGCGCTACGACGCATCAAGGATTACCTGATGCGACATCCTGAGGAAGAGACCATCGAGGTTGCGGCAGAGGTGGTTGGCGACGACGCCTTGATCCTTCCGCGCGAAGCCGTGTCGATGCTGGCCTTCATCCTTGCTCAGGTCGCCGAGGGGCGAGGCGTGCAGGTGATGCCGTCACACGCGGAGCTGACCACGCAGCAGGCAGCAGCCATGCTCAATGTCTCGCGCCCGTATCTCATCAGCCTATTGGAGACAGGGGCCATCCCGTACCGGCGGGTCGGCAGGCATCGACGAATCCGGCACGACGACCTCATGGAGTACAAGCGTCAGGATTCAGTTAAGCGCAGAGGGGCAGCCGATGAACTTAGTGAACTAGGCCAGGAGCTGGGGCTGTAGTCATGCCTTTTGTCGTGATCTACGATGCCAATGCCCTATTCGGCAACACGCAAAGGGACCTGCTGATCCGGCTAGCGCAATCTGGCCTGGTCCAGGCGAAGTGGACGCACGCGATCCTGGATGAGGTACAGCGGAACCTCGCCGCGAATCTGCCGGATCTCGCTCCAGCCAAGCTGGAGCGCCTGCGTGAACTGATGATTGACGCCGTCCCCGACTGCATTGTGGAAGGGTACGAGCCGATCGTCGAGGGTCTTAAACTGCCGGACCCTGACGACAGGCACGTGCTGGCTGCAGCCATCAAGGCGAACGCCCAGGTGATCGTGACGTCGAACCTGCGGGACTTCCCCGTCGAGACGCTGGCCACATGGGGCGTAGATGCCAAAAGCCCGGACGATTTCGTCCTTGATCAGATTGACTTCGATGACCGCGTCGTCTGGGCTTGCGTGCAACAGATCGCGGACTCACGCACTAGGCCGCCACAGACCATCTATGACGTTCTCGACGCTCTGGAGCGCGCCGGCCTCGTTGAAGCGGTTGCGGCCCTGCGCAGTTGAGCGAGATCGTCAAGCAAGGGCTGGAGCCCGGAGACGACGCGAGGGCTGACGACGACGGCGGAGCACTCGAACCAGTCGGGCGATCACGGCAAGATCAATCGTTTGGGACGAATCTGGCACGACAGCGAAACCAAACCCAGACAAGATCAAAGCCTAGGCACCGCATTCATCGATCTACCTGGGCTTTCTCGATTGGAGCGGGTGACGGGAATCGAACCCGCGCTGTCAGCTTGGGAAGCTGATGTTCTGCCATTGAACTACACCCGCGTACGACCGAAAGCCGCGTCCCCCACTGTAGCGGAAACTTGCCCCGGATCAGCAATCCCCGCCTCGCGGTCTTTCGCCTCCGAGACGGTAGGTTGCAGTGCGTGCTGCTATCCGACCGTGACATCCTCGCCGAGATCGACGCCGGCCGGCTCGTGCTCGATCCGTTCGACCAGGACATGATCCAGCCGTCCAGCATCGATGTGCGGCTTGACCGGTTCTTCCGGGTGTTCGAGAACCATCGTTACCCGCACATCGATCCGTCCGTGGAGCAGCCGGATCTTACGCGGATGGTGGAGCCGGCGGGGGACGAGCCGTTCATCCTGCATCCTGGGGAGTTCGTGCTGGCCTCCACGTACGAGATGATCATGCTGCCTGATGATCTGGCCTCGCGGTTGGAGGGCAAGAGTTCGCTCGGGCGGCTGGGGTTGCTGACGCATTCGACGGCGGGGTTCATCGATCCGGGGTTCAACGGGCACGTGACGCTGGAGTTGTCGAACGTGGCGACGTTGCCGATCAAGTTGTGGCCGGGGATGAAGATCGGGCAGTTGTGCGTGTTCAGGCTCAGTTCTCCTGCCGAGCATCCGTACGGGTCCGACAAGTACGGGTCGCGTTATCAGGGGCAGCGGGGGCCGACCCCGTCGCGGTCGTTCCGGAACTTCCACCGGACGAAGATCTGAATAAAGATGAACATCAGGTGAACAGTCGGGGAACATCCTGGTCGGAGAAGTAGGGGTACCCCGGGTCGAGGCGATGCGGACGGGCCGTTTAAGGTCAGTTGGAGCTGCAAAAAGCGGCCAAACTACCGGGGTTTCCGGTGTCGTACAACCTGCTCCGGGTAGCCATTAGGCGAAGGGGACATGAAGTTCGTATTTCGCCTGGCTACCCGTACCCTCTTCCACGGACCATCCCCGCACATCTGGAGAACGACGTGCGCCTGCGTCTCACGCCACGTGAGGACAGCTACTACGACCTGTTCGCCGACTCGGCGAACAACCTGGTCACCGCATCCCGGCTACTGGTAGAGATCATCAGCGACGGATCGGACAGGGAGACCCTGGCCGAGAAGATGCGCGCCTGCGAGCACGCCGGCGATGAACGTACTCACGCGATCATGAACCGGCTCAACGAGAGCTTCATCACCCCCTTCGACCGCGAGGACATCTACCGGCTCGCCTCCAACCTCGATGACGTGATGGACGCCATGGAAGCGGCGTCCGACCTCATCGTGCTGTATCAGATCGACCACCTGCCCAAAGACGTCGTCAGGCAGGTCGAGGTGCTGGAGCGGGCCGCGGAACTCACCGCGGAGGCCATGCCGCGGCTGCGTTCGATGAAGAACCTGAACGAATACTGGATCGAGGTCAACCGCCTGGAGAACCAGGGCGACCAGGTCTATCGGAGGTTGCTGGCCAAGCTGTTCAGCGGCGAGTACGACGCCCTCACGGTCATGAAGATGAAGGAGGTGGTCGACGCCCTGGAAGAGGCCGCCGACGCCTTCGAGCACGTGGCCAACACCGTCGAGTCGATCGCGGTCAAGGAAAGCTAAGCCCGGTGGACCTCACGCTGGGCCTCGTCATCTGCGTGGTCGTCATCGCACTGGCATTCGACTACACCAACGGATTCCACGACGCGGCGAACGCCATCGCGACCTCCGTCTCGACCCGGGCCCTCACTCCCAGGGCCGCGCTGTTCATGGCGGCGGCCATGAACTTCATCGGCGCCCACCTGGGCACCCAGGTCGCGCAGACGGTCGGCAAAGGCATCATCGACGCGCCTGACGGCTCGCACGGTCTGGTCATCGTGGCGTCAGCGCTGATCGGCGCGATCGCCTGGAACCTGATCACCTGGTATTTCGGTCTGCCCTCCTCCTCCAGCCACGCGCTCATCGGCGGCCTGGTGGGCGCCGCGGTGGCCTCGGCCAGCGTGGTGCACTGGGACGGCGTCATGGAGAAGGTCGTCATCCCGATGATCTTCTCGCCCCTGGTCGGGTTCAGTCTCGCCGCCGCGATCATGATCGCAATTTATTGGATCTTCCGCAACAGCCAGCCCGGCAAGACCAACCGCGGCTTCCGCTACGCGCAGACCGTCTCGGCCGCCGCCATGGCGCTCGGGCACGGGCTGCAGGACGCGCAGAAGACGATGGGTGTCATCTTCCTGGCACTGACGGTCGGCGGTTTCGCCGACAAGAACGATCCGATCCCGCAGTGGGTCATCCTGGCCGCCGCGGGTGCGATCTCGCTGGGCACGTACGCCGGCGGCTGGCGCATCATGCGCACGCTCGGCCGGCGCATCATCGCGCTCGACCCGCCCCAGGGGTTCGCCGCGGAGTCGGCGGCGGCGACCGTGCTGTACGGAGCCGCCATCGGGTTCGGGGCGCCCATCTCCACCACGCACACGATCACGTCAGCGATCATGGGCGTGGGGGCCACCAAGCGGCTCAGCGCCGTACGGTGGGGCGTCGCGGGCAACATCGTGACGGCATGGATCCTCACCATCCCGGCCGCGGCGCTCGTGGCGTCCGTCTCCTACTTCATCCTTCACGCGATCGTGGAGTAGGCGTCTCAGGAAGCCGGGACGCCTGCCTCGGGAGCCGCGTACATCACGTCCACGTCCCACCGGTTGAAGCCGAGGGACTCGTACAGTCTGATCGCCGCCGTGTTGGCCTCGTCCACGTACAACATCGCCTGGGCGAGGCCGCGCGCCCGGAGGTGGTGCAGTCCGGCCAAGGTGAGGGCCTTGCCGAGGCCGGTGCCCTGCTGGGAGGGGTCGACGCCGACGACGTACACCTCCCCCAGAGGTTCGTGGCCGTGCGCGGACGAGCCGTGCACCTTCGTCCAGTGGAAGCCGGCCAGCCGCTCGCCGCGGAAGGCCAGGAAGAAACCCTCGGGGTCGAACCAGGGTTCCTGCTCGCGCCGCAGCAGGTCGTCCATCGTCCACGCGCCCTGCTCGGGGTGATGGGCGAACGCCTCGGCGTTGACCTTGAGCCACGCCTCCTCGTCCTGGCCGGGTACGAACGTGCGCAGGCTGACGTCCGGAGGCAGGGTGACGGCAGGCAGCGGGGCGAACAGGGAGCGGCGCATCTGCCACAGCGAGCGCACGCGTTCGAACCCGAACGCGGCCGCCAGCGCCCCCGCCCCCGGATACCCTCCGTGGGCCCACAGGCGCGCCCTGCCGCCCGCCAGGTCCATCACGGACCTCAGCAGCCGTGTGCCGTGGCCGCGGCGGCGGTGTGCGGGGTGGACGACGAGTTCCACGCTGGGCCCCTCGACCTCGTCGGTGGGGTCGACGTGGGCGTAGCCCGCCAGGGTGTCGTCCTCCATGAGCAGCAGGGAGCGGGCCTGCGGGTCGCCGCCGTAGCGCAGATGGAGCATCACGTGCTCGTTGAGCGGCCGTACGCCGTCGGCCTCCGTCGCGACCTGGACCAGGCCGAGCACGTCGGCGATCTCCTGGTCATCGAGCACTTGCCGAACTTCCACACGCACACTCACAGAACGAACTCTAGGCCTATGACTGGCAAATAACGCCATGGCAGCGCCCGGCAAATCGTTACCTTTGCGACATCGGCTGCACGGACAACGGTCGTAACGTCTTGGGCCATGACGTCTCGTTCCTTCCTCCGGCTGGCGCTGGCCGGAGCCGTCGCCTCGGGAGCGGTCACGCTCTCCGCCCTTCCGGCGGACGCGAGCAAGCCACCGCGTACGGTTCCCGTACGGCTGCTCGCCCTCAACGACTTCCACGGCAACCTCGAGCCTCCGACCGGCTCCTCAGGCCGCATGGTCGACGAGCACGGCAACACGGTCGACGCCGGCGGCGCGGCCTACGTCGCGACCCACATGAAGGCCCTGTCCGACAGGAACACGATCGCTGTGGCCCAGGGCGACCTCATCGGGGCGACGCCGCTGATCTCGGCGGCCTACCACGACGAGCCGTCCGTCGAGTTCCTGGGCAAGCTGGGGCTCAAGGTCGCCGCGGTGGGCAACCACGAGTTCGACGAGGGCTACGCCGAGCTGCGGCGGATCATGAAGGGCGGCTGCCACCCGGTGGACGGCTGCTCGCCCGCCGGCGAGTGGAAGGGCGCGAAGTTCGACTACGTGGGCGCGAACGTGCTGTTCAAGAACCGCCACGCGAAGACCGACGCACTGGCCGCGCTCGGCGGCTCGAACGCGGCGCGGCTCAAGCAGGCGTTGTCCGGCTTCGGCGTGCCCGCGCTGCCGCCGGTGAGCGTCAAGTGGATGAACGGCGTGCCGATCGGCTTCATCGGCCTGGTCACGAAGACGACGCCGGGCATCGTGTCGAGCGAGGGGATCAAGGACCTCACGTTCGCGGACGAGGTCAAGGCCGCGAACGTGGCGTCCAAGCTGCTCAAGCTCGTGGGCGTCAAGGCCCAGGTGGTGCTCGTGCACGAGGGCGACCAGGTGAACGAGGGCCAGTCGCCCGACGCGTGCAGCGCCGTCCCGGGGGCGGGCAACCGCATCGCGACGCAGGTGGACGCTGAGATCGACGTGGTGCTCAGCGGCCACTCCCACCAGGCGTACGTGTGCACGGTGAAGGACCCGGCGGGCAGGAACCGGCTGTTCTCGCAGGGCGGCTCCTTCGGACGGGTCGTCACGCAGGTGGACATGAAGGTGGACGCCAGAACGCGGGACATCGACCGCGCCTCGCTCGTGGCGGACAACCACGTCGTGACCCGAACAGTCACCCCAGATCCCGAAATTTCAACGTTCGTGCAGACGTGGAAGGACCGCGTCGCCCCCGTCGCCAACAAGGCCGTCGGCACGATCACCGCCGACATCACCAACACGGCCGCGCCCTCAGGCGAGTCGCCCCTCGGCAACCTCATCGCCGACGCCCAGCTCGCCGCCACGAGGACCGGCGGCGACGCGCAGATCGCGCTGATGAACCCGGGTGGGGTGCGGGCCTCGCTGTCGCACGCGTCGTCACCGGCCGGCGAAGGCGACGGGATCGTCACGTATGGCGAGGCCTTCACCGTTCAGCCGTTCAACAACCTCATGCAGGTCGTCACGCTGACCGGCGCCCAGCTCAAGACGGTGCTGGAGCAGCAGTTCCCCGGCGGGCCCAACAACCAGGCGTTCGCCAAGATCCTGCAGCCCTCGGCGAACTTCACCTACACCTACAGCACCAGCGCCGCCTGGGGTTCGAAGGTCTCCGACATGAAGATCGACGGAACGCCGGTGACCGACACGCAGACCGTCCGGGTCGCGGCCAACAACTTCCTGGTGGGCGGCGGCGACGCGTTCCTGGCCTTCCAGGAGGGCACCGACGTGTGGAGCGGGCCGCTCGACATCGACGCCTTCGTCGACCACCTCGGCAAGGACAACCCGATCGCCCCGCCCGCGACCGACCGCATCACCGTGACCGGCTGACCATTTCGAGGCCCGTCCCCTGGGGGCGGGCCCGTCCACACCCTCCATCTCTTACGGCACCGCCAACGTCACCCACCCGCCGCACACGGCCGGGGGCCTCCCCGGCCCTCGCCGGAAC